>JALSPY010000076.1 GCA_026985705.1 Hydrogenothermaceae bacterium
TTGTTAGAGAAGAAATACTTATACAAACTCCATTAAAACCACTTTGTAATGAGGATTGTAAGGGAATATGTCCTATATGTGGTAGCAACAAAAATGAAAATCCCTGTGATTGTGAAAAGAAACTAAAAAGGGAAAGCTCTCCTTTCTCAAAACTAAAGGAGCTGTTAGAAAAGAAACAAAAAAAGGAAAAATAAATATAATATTTTTAAAGGATTAATTTTATTGGGAGTTAAAATGAAAAAGTTTTTTCTAGGGATTTTAACCGTCTTTACCTCCTTCTCATTTTCCTTTGCAGATACATTACTGTTAACAAAAAAGGGATATTCTACATATATTCAGGAGGAAGAGTTTGTATTAACTAAAGGTATAAATGTTATAGGACCTATATATCTTCAGCCTATAGCTGAAACAGATGGAATAAATGTATTTGGAAAAGGTATATCCTTAGAAGGTTTATTAATTGAAAATGAAGGTGAAAGCTGGATAAAAAAACTATCTGGTAAAGATGTTTATATTGAGGGGGAAGGAAGAATAATAAAAGGTAAAGTTATAAAAATAAAAGATAACTTTATACAGTTAAACACTAAAAAAGGATACACAATAACAACACTTCCTAAATTCCCATCTAGATTAAGAGTTAAGGATAGTTGGGAAAAAGTTTTTGCCCCAAAGATAACATTAAAATTAAAATCAAATACAGAGGAAACAAAACTTATAAAAGTAGAATACCCTGTCAAAAATTTAAACTGGAAGGTTTCTTATATTTTGAAAGATGGAAATATTGAGCAGTACATTATCTTTATAAATAAAACTCCTTTAACCTTGGAAAACATTAATATTAAATTGATTGATAATGGAAAAATTTGGAAAAACTTAAAAGGTATAACTATACCTGCTTTTAGTAAGAAAAAAGTAAAGATATTATCTAAAAATATAAACAATTTAAATCTAAAAAATTTACCTAATGGAAAAGTTGCAATATACAAAAATAATATATTTTTAGGTTATAAAAATTTATATGAGCTTAAATAAAGGTAAGTTATACATAGTTTCAACTCCTATAGGAAATTTAAAAGATATAACTTTTAGAGCTATTGAAACCTTAAAGAAGGTTGATATTATAGCCTGTGAAGATACACGAATAGCTAAAAAGTTATTGAACCACTACAAGATAGAGAATAAACATTTAATTTCCTATTATGAGCCTGTTGAAGAAAAAGTTATTCCTAAAATAATAAATCTATTAAAAAATGGAAAAAGTATAGCTCTAATTTCCGATGCAGGAACTCCAACACTTTCAGACCCGGGATATAAGTTAGTTAAAGAGGCTATAAAGGAGAATATAGAAGTTATTTCCATTCCGGGAGCTTTTGCTGCAGTTGTAGCCCTTTCAGCTTCAGGACTACCAACTGATAAATTTATTTTTTTAGGTTTCCTTCCAACAAAAGAAAGTAAAAAAAGAGAAATTTTAGACAGGTTTGGAGCTTTAAACACAACTATAATAATCTATGAAAGCCCACATAAATTATTAAAAACAGTCTCTTTAATAAAAGAGATTTTTCCAAAGGCTGATATTGTTATAGCTAAAGAGTTAACAAAAATTTATGAGAAATTTATAAGAGGAAGTATAGATGAAGTTATAAAATATCTAAATGAAAACCCAGAGATAATAAAAGGTGAGTTTGTAATATTACTCTATCCTAATAATGAAGTTGAAAAACCTTCAGAAGAAAAACTATTAGAAGAGGCTAAATCTTTAAAGGAAAAAGGAATAAGAACCAAGGAAGTTGCTAAAGAGCTGTCAAAAAAATACAATTTAAACAAAAATGAAGTTTATACTCTGATAATAAAGGAGTTAGAAAACTCTTAAAGCTTTAATAAATATTTCTTTCTTACTTTGTTGAAGAAGGGAATATACTCCTTGTAGTCTAAATAAGTCCATAAAAAAGGACGAAAACTTTTATTGTAATACCAAAGCTCCATCTCTATATAGATACCATTACCTAAATAAACTCTGTTTCCTCTGTATTTTGTTGTCGGGATGATTAACTGGTCTATATCTATCAAAAAAGGGTCAATATTAACAGTCCTACCTTTTCCAAATCTAAATCTATCCTCAATAGAAATAGTTTTCAGTTTTATATTTTTAATATTATCTTTAGATATTATCTTATCAGTTATCACAAATTTTTTAAAAAGTGGTTTTCCCATCTCTGTTATATAGTAAGAGGAGTAAGGTAATTCAAACTTTTCAGTTTCCTCTATCTTTCTAAAAGCAAACACCAACTTTAAATATTCCTCCACAATAATTAACTTTTCATAATCCTTCCATAACAAAGCAAATCCTAAAACTCCCTTATCTCCCTTGACCATTTTATACTTAACATTTAAATGAAGTTTATAATTATTATTTAACAACATTTTTTTTGGTGGCTCTTATGAAAATAAGATTTAAAAATTTGGGGAGAGTTAGAGAAGAAAGTTTGGAATTAAGACCATTAACTATACTTACAGGAAATTACGAAGAAAGGGATTTCTTAATAAGAATTTTATATTCACTTTTTTCAAAAATTAAAGAAATTTCGGAAAGGGATATAAATTTTATTGTTGAGAACAGTGTAAGAGTTTTGTGGAATTTAAAAAATTATAAAAATATTATGGAAAAACTCTTTAATCTAGAAGATGAAGAGCTAAAAAAATTACTAAAAGAAATAGAAAAAAACACAATAAACTATATAAAGGGAGATTTAAGTAATATAAAAGGTATATTAAATTATCAGGGAATAACCAATTTTGATAAATTCCATATTGAGAGTATAGCATTAAGAGATTTTAATGAAGATGAACTTGCAGAGATAAAGGAAAAATTAAGAAATTCAATAAGAGAATATGAAGCAAAAAAAATTGCATTAATAAATTTACATTCTAATCCTTTTAAAGAGCTGTTTGTGTATGGAGTTTTAAGGAAGTTTTTTTATCCATTTTATATACCTGCTTCAAGAAATGGATTAATTTTAGGAGCAGACTATATTATTCCTAATTTATTCAGTAAATTTAGAAAGGTTGACGTTGAGTTTACAAAACCAGAAATAGATTTTATAAAAAATCTCTTTTATCTAAAAACTACAAATTTAACGGAAGTTGAAAAAAATAATAAAAAATTTCTTAAACTGATTAAATTTTTAGAAAGTAGGATTTTAAAGGGGAGTTTTACTGAAAAAGATTTTATAAATAGATACAGAACATTTAGTTTTACTACCCAACAAAATAAAGAAATATATCCTCTACATTTACTAAAAAGCTCCTTAATCTCAATTTTTCCCATATATGTATTTCTTAAATATTTAATTTTTGAAGACAGAATTATATTCTTTATACAGGAACCAGAGGCTCATCTGTCAGTTGAAGAACAGTTTGAGTTAGCAAAATTCCTAACTTTAGGAACAAATCTAGGAATAAATTTTGTGATTTCAACAAACAGCGATTACATTCTTTTTGAGATTAGTAATTTTGTGAAAATTAATCAGCTAAAACCTTTAATTAAAACAAATTATCTAATAGAGAATAATTTAGATGAGTTTAAGGAGTGTGTTATTCAAAAAGAAAAGGTTTTAGTTTATAACTTTAAAGAGTACAAAGACAGTTTAAAGATAGAAACTATTTCTATAGATGAGTTTGGAATAAATGAAAAATCTTTAGAAAAGAAATAATAAGAAATTGCTCAAATTTAGCTTAATAAAAAGTGATATATAAAAATCAT
>JALSPY010000077.1 GCA_026985705.1 Hydrogenothermaceae bacterium
TTCCCGGTATGGGGGGGTCAAATTTTCTCCACTTTGGTGGGTAATCGATATTTTTTGGAGGCCTTAAAAAGCTCTCTTGTGGCATTTCCAGGTGAACATTGAGAATTTTTCCGAAAAACCCCTCCTTAATAAGATTTCTAAGTTCCTGAACCATTGGATAGCCGAGGTAGTTGTATGTAATAACCAAAAATAGGTCTTCTAAATTTGGAACCTCCTTTTGGAGTTTTATAAAACTTTCATAATCCGAAAATAGAGGTTTATCGGTAATAACTGGCAACCCTCTTAGGAGAAGTTTCTTTATTACCTTGTAATGGTCGGGTGTAGGCAATAAAACTACAAAAGCGTCAACTTTATCCTTTTCTTCCTCTATTAGTTCATCTATGGTGCTGTAAAACCTTTCAATGTTCCAGTATTTGGCGGTTTCCTCATTGGTCTGTGGATTTCTACTAAATACCCCACTAACAACTTTAAATTTCCCATCCATTTGTGAGGCTACAAAATGGGTGTAGCCTACTACGGAATTAAGACCTCCTCCTATAAAGGCAAGTTTAAAAGATTTCATTACAGAAAATTAATTGTGCACTTAATATAAGGATTAAAAGATAGTTACTTTATATGGGTATTTTCGATTTGCTTCTTAATGAAGATTTTGAAAATGCACTAACCATTATAAGAAGAGAATAAAGATAAATAGTTAATAATTACAATTTTTCATATAAAGTCAACAAAATGTATTAAACCTTTAGATTTTAAAAAATTAGCAATAGTATTCCAACCATAAGATGTACATATTAGTATTTTACTTCTTTTATCAAATTCCTTCCAAAATAATTGGGGAGATATTATTCTATTACCTAATAGATAACCTTGTTTATTGCTATCTACAAAATATAGCACTTTCTTATTTAATTTTCGTAAAAAATTATAACAATAAATACCTAAATTCCCCGCTCCCCACAATATAAACGAATTTGAATTATAAATAAAATTCAAAAAATCAGTATTTCCTTTTAAATCGTAGGGATTATATAACTCATTTCCATTTTTATTGGCCTCTAACCAAGCCCATAAATTTTCCAAATGAGGTACAAGTTCTTTAATTGTTAAATTAGAAATAGGTTCTTTTGCATATCGGATTACAAATAAATTAGACTTTTTTCGATAAAAACCGCAATAAGGTAAATATTGAGAAAATCTACCCATATATTTACCTAAAAATACTATACCTTTAATCTTAAAAGCATTTGCTAAATGAGCCAAAAATGAATCAACCCCTATAAATAAATTAGCATTTTTTATAATACAGAAAACCTCTTTTATAGAGGTTTTCCCTCTCAAATCATAATAATACTTTGTAGATATTTTTAAAGAACCTTTATTAATATCATATTTTGAGCCTAACTCTACTATAGGTAAATTTAATTTCTTATTTAATTTTTTAAGAAAAAAATTCCAAACAGCTTGAGGAGGTTGGCGGGTAGGGTCTAATGAAAATCTATGAATCACTATATATTCCGTTGGTAAATTATATTTTTTTATAATGTTAGTGCACTCTTCCTCGAGTTGTGTCTTCAATATTATATTAGGATGTGTGCATATAGATTTTCCTAATCCCCAAAAACTAAAGATTTCAGTAAGACCTCCAAAGTAATAATAGTTTAGAAGATTGATTTGCTTAGTGTAGGAAAGATATCCAGAAAAATCTATTATATTATCATCTTTTAACATTTGATTTATTAATAAGTAATCTTTTAACTCATTAACTATATTAAGATTAATTCTATATATAGGAAAATCAACCAGCTCCACTAATTTGGCTTGAGTAGAGGATAAGTATATTTTATAATTAAAATTCTTAAATACATCCTGAATTTTTTTTATCAGTGGAGTTATTGCTATGAAATCTCCTAAGCCAATAGGTAAGAAAATATGTATACTATTCCCCATTCTTTTATAGCCATTTTAAATAAAATATTCAAAAAATGAAAGCTAAACCTTTAAATATTTTGTTTTCAACAACTAGGCAGTGGAATCCCGGTGATGAATTCATACTATTTGGAATAATTAATTTGTTGAAGGAATTAAATTTAGAGTTTAATCCTATTCTATATAATAGAAATCCTCATATTAGGCCTATGTTTTTATATTTAAATCCACTAAGATTTTCTTCTTACTTGGATATACCCTATGAAGGTAAGGATATTCTTGAAGCTTTTTTTAGAATAGGATTCTGGGATAATTCCTATAAAGATGAAATGGATTTAGATTTCATAGATTGGGTTATTTTTGCTGGAACACCAGAATGGAAAACACCTCGTTTAATTCCATTATATGAAAAGCTTCTTGAGTTTAATGGAAAAATAATGTATATAGGAATAGGAAGTAGCGGAATTAGAAATTATAATCAAATTGATACCTTATACAAAAAAGTTTTACAAAAAGCAACTTTCATTTCTGTTAGAGATGAATATACATTTAATATGTTAAAACCATTAAGTCCTTTAATATTACCATGCCCTTCCCTTTTTGCTAGTGATGAAGAAAAAAATATAAGCAAAATTAAACATATAGGTTTGGTATTTTCAACGAGTAAAAGTGTTCCTTTTAATAGGATTCCTCCAGAAATAGAAAAATTACTTATTTCGTTATATAACGAAATAATTAAAAAAAATTACTGGCGTACTAGCATTATATGTCATTATATAGACGAAGTACCCAGAGCTTTTAATATTTTTGGAGATAAAGTAAAGATTTTTTATTCTTATGATGCTAAAGACTATATAGAAATTTACAAAAAATTTGATTTAATTATAACTCCTAGAGTACATGGAAGTGCTTTAGCTACATCCTTAGGGATACCAAGTATAGTAATTCCACATGATATTAGAGTAAATACGGCTCTTTTCTTTTTAGCAGAAATTATTTCTTTGAAGAATCTTAATTTGAGAGAAATTAAAAGCCTAATAACGAATATAGAGAAGAATATTAAAAAAATAAATAGGAATTTAATAGCTTATAAAAAAATATTTAAGCAAATCTATATATCGCATTTAAGTAAAAAAATTTTTCCTTAAAAATTTTAAGAATATTGTAAATTGCCCATAGTTTACAAATTGTTTTAGCCCCCTCCTAACCACCTTTCCGAGATTATTTTTAGGAATTTCCTTCTTGAGTTCTATATAAAGTGGAA
The DNA here is from genome assembly GCA_026985705.1 of Hydrogenothermaceae bacterium. Taxonomy (GTDB): domain Bacteria; phylum Aquificota; class Aquificia; order Aquificales; family Hydrogenothermaceae; genus QNZC01. The sequence goes on from JALSPY010000077.1 coordinate 3,191, forward strand.
CCTGATAGGGGGCAAGGTTTTCTACCAAAAAGTTCCTTAGTTCGGAAAGATTCAAATTATCCCCTTCTTTTGGAACTACAAATGCGCAAACAACCTCCCCAAGATAATCGTGGGGGACACCGAAAACGGCGCACTCTTTTACCTTCGGGTGTTTCAAAATAACCCTTTCCACATCTTGGGGGTATACATTTATTCCTCCGGTAATTATCACCTCCTTTTTACGGCCTTTAAAGTAGAGATAACCTTCGGAGTCCAAATAACCCAAATCCCCCGTAAGGAAATATCCGTTTATAAAGCTCCTCCTGGTGGTTTCTTCCATCTTGTAGTAACCGACAAAGGCGGTTTTGGTTTTTACTCCTATTTCCCCCGTTTGGTTCGGTGGTAAAGCTTCTCCCTTATCGGAAAAGATTTTTATATCCACATAAGGGAGAGGTTTTCCTACGCTGTTCCATTTGTCGATTTCTTTTGTCATATTCAAAATGGTGGCAAAGCCCACCTCTGAAGTTC
>JALSPY010000078.1 GCA_026985705.1 Hydrogenothermaceae bacterium
TGGCTAGCTAAAACACCTAAAGTTAATCTGGTTGTTGTCCCGGAATTCCCCATATCTAAAATATCTTTAGGCTCTTTAAGAGCTTTTAATCCTACTCCTTCAATTTCCAATATTCCGTCTTTTTCTTTTATTTTTACTCCAAGCTGTTTATAACAATTTAATGTGGTTAATGTATCCCCTGATTTTAAAAAATTTTTTACTACACTTTTCCCTTCGGCTAAGGATGGGAGAATTATGGCTCTATGGGATATAGATTTATCAGAGGGAACTCTTAATTCCCCTTTTATTCTTTTAACTTTTTCTATCTTTTTTTCCATTTCTACTATCCTTTAACAGAATTTAATAGTTCTGATATTTTAAATATGGGATAAAACTCGATTCCCTCTTTTCTTATATTTTCCTCTCCACCTTCTTCTCTATCAACAATAGCTATTATACCTAACACATCTAAATTATTTTCCTTTGCAACCCTTACAGCTTTAAGAGCAGAGCCTCCAGTAGTTATAACATCATCAACTATAAAAACCTTTTCTCCCTCACTTAAATTCCCTTCTATCTGTTTTCCAGTTCCATACTTTTTAGGCTCTTTCCTCACAACAAATGGCTTTATATATCTTTTATTTAAATAAGCTGTTAAAGATGTAGCATAAGCAATAGGGTCTGCCCCTAAAGTTAAACCACCGATAGCAGATACTTCAGTATTTTTAATTTTTTCATAAATTAGATTACCAATTATATATCCACCTTCAGGGTCTAAAGTGATTGTTCTTAAATCAATGTAGTATGTGCTTAACTTTCCAGAGCTTAATTTGAAAATAGGTTTATCTGCAACTTTTAAAGCTCTCTCTAAAATCAGTTTTTTAAGTTTTTCCCTCAAATGCTTCTCCAACCCTTTAATTTATTGATTACTATAATTTTAAATCATTCAACATTTTATTTATAACTTTTTGTATTTCAGGTGATTTTTTCTTACATATTAAGGAAAACAATCTCTTCATCTATATCAAAATAATGGTGTGCAATAATATCTTTCTTTTAGCTTTATTCTACTCTATTCTCTGGATAAATCTTTAATAATGTTTTTTTATCCCTGTTATTTCTAACAAGATAAAAGTTTTTAACACTTCAACTTGTATAACAATATCAATATGGCTTTATACTCCACTTTCTACTCTAGCTACTGACCTAAATATACCAATTTTAGTAATCTTATACTTTTTATTCAAAATATGTTTATACGATTTAAGTTTGTAAATTAATTCATCTTTATAATTCATACTAATGTGTTTTTCCTTTTAAAGGATGTATCTACTTAAATCTTCATTTTGTATAAGATTTTCTAATTTGGCTCTAACTATATTTTCATCAATTATTATAGTTTGTCCCTTGTAATCTGGAGCTTCAAACGAATAATCTTCCATAATCTTTTCTAAAATTGTGTGTAATCTTCTGGCTCCTATATTTTCTGTCTTCTCATTAACTTCCTCAGCTATTTCTGCTATTAGGTTTATAGCCTCCTCTGTAAATTCTAAATTGACACCTTCTGTTTCCATTAAAGCCTTATACTGTTTTATAAGTGCATTTTTAGGTTGTGTTAATATCTTTACAAAATCATCTTTAGTTAGAGCCTTTAACTCAACTCTTATTGGAAATCTTCCCTGTAATTCCGGTATTAAATCAGAAGGTTTTGATAGATGAAAAGCTCCAGCTGCTATAAATAGTATATGGTCTGTTTTTATTGGACCATACTTTGTAGAAACTGTCGTTCCTTCAACAATAGGTAATAAATCTCTCTGAACACCTTCTCTGGAAACGTCAGGTGAATTCCCAGCTGACTTTCCTGCTATTTTGTCAATTTCATCTATAAACACAATGCCAAAATTTTCTGCTCTATATATTGCTTCAGAGGAAACTTCATCCATATCTATTAATTTTTCTGCCTCTTGAGCTTCTAAAATCTTTAGAGCTTCTTCAACTGTCATTTTTCTTCTTTTTCTTTTAGTAGGAGCCAAATTAGAGAATAAATCTTTTAACTGGTTTTCTAAATCTTCTAATCCGGGAGCTATAACTCCACCTACAACTGAAACACTTTTTTCTTCAACATCTATCTCAACAGTTCTTTTATTTAATTTACCTTCCTTTAAAAGTTTTCTCATCTTTTCTCTAGCAGTCTTATAGCTTTCCTCCTCTGAAGGATTGTAAGGTTTTACTTTCCTAGGAATTAGATAATCCAGAATTCTGTCTTCAGCTAACTCTTTAGCTTTCTCCTTAACCTTTTCCATTTTTTCAGCTTTAACCATTTTAAAAGCTGCCTCAACAAGTTCCCTTATGATTGCCTCTACATCTCTACCAACATATCCCACCTCAGTAAACTTTGTTGCTTCAACCTTTACAAATGGAGCTTTAACTAGTAAAGCCAATCTTCTTGCTATCTCTGTTTTCCCAACACCAGTTGGACCAATCATAAGTATATTCTTAGGAATAACTTCATCTCTTAACTCTTTTGGTAATTTTTGTCTTCTCCATCTATTTCTTAATGCTATCGCAACAGCTTTTTTAGCTTCTTTCTGTCCAACTATATATTTATCTAATTCTTTGACTATCTCCTTAGGGGTTAATTCTTCCATTTTGTCTTTATACATATCTATAAGTTAACCCTCCGATTAGTTTTTGAAGGAATTTTATTTTAGCATACAGAATGCCAATCTAATTATTAATTAAAAAGAATGTTGAAACTATCTTCTAAAAAGTCCGTATATATATCCTTCAGCTATTATATGATTTCTGTATCTTGATAAGGCTCTGTCTAAAGTTTCTCTATCAATTCGGGAAGGTAAATTTAGGCTTTCTATATCCAATGCTATAACTTTTATAAAGTATCTATGAGTTTGATGTTTTGGAGGACATGGTCCATCATAACCAACTTTTCCAAAGTCATTAACTCCCTGTTTTATTCCATTTGAAAACCTTGAGTTTCTACTAAATCCTTCTTCTAAACTGTTTATATTTGGCGGAATATCGTAAACTATCCAATGTGTAAATGTTCCCATAGGTGCATCTGGGTCATCCATTATTAAAACAAAACTTTTTGTATTTGATGGAAATCTGAACCAACTAACATTAGGAGAGATATTATCTCCTTCACAAGTATACTTCTTTGGTATAAATCCTCCATTTTGAAATGCGTTTGTATTAACTATAAGATTATCTTTTGCATACAGATTTGTTGATAACATTAAAGTCAACAGAGAGATTTTTAATATACTTTTTAAATTTTTCATTTAATATAACCTCAAAAGAATTTATTCTGAAATTTAAATTAATTTAAATTATTCATAAAGCAATTAAAATATTAATTTTCTTCTATCTCCTTTATAAGTTTCTCAAACTCCTTTATATCTGATACATCATTACATACGGATTTGAACCTTATATAAGCTATTTTATCTATCTCTTTTAATTTTTCTTGAACCAATTTACCTATCTCTTTACTTTCAACAATTAGTTTTCCCTCTTCCAAAAGATATTTTTCTACAAAATCGGCAATTGCTTTTATCTGTTCTTCAGATATAGGTCTGTTTTTAGATGCTAATTTTATCCCTCTCTCTATTTTTTCTTTATTGAAAGGCTCTATATTTCCCTTTTTCTTCTTTACTAGAATTTTTTCCTCTTGAAATCTCTCATAAG
>JALSPY010000079.1 GCA_026985705.1 Hydrogenothermaceae bacterium
TAGGGATACGGGCTTACCGTTGCTCCCTTCCGGGCCTGGCGGGGTTCACCCGTCCCTACCTGAAGGAACCCGGGAATTTAGGTTTATTATTCAATTTTACTTTAATTTTACATCAAATACTAAAAATATCAAAATTTTTAGTGGCGGATGGGGTGGGATTTGAACCCACGGTGCGGATTAACCGCACACAGCATTTCCAGTGCTGCCCCTTCGGCCGCTCGGGCACCCATCCAACTAATAAAAATTATAATCTTTTAAAATAACTTTTCAAATTTTATGGAGAATTTTTCTAAATTTTAAATAAATTTCTCCTTTATAAAACTTATTTATATAGCTTACATTTTTCTTCTAACTGGTTTAATTTTTCTTTTAATTCTTCGTATCTCTTTTTAGAACCCTTGTCTTCTTTTTTCTTTAATTCCTTTAATGTTCTGTTAATAGCTCTATACTCTTTTATTAAAAACCACTTTGATAAACTTTTAGCAGTTTCATAAACATCTTTATTATTTGCTCTTAATTCTCTTTTTAATCTTCTTAATTCTTTTTGATGACCATGAACACTTAAAATTTTAATTTCCTTATCCTTACCATCTTTAACTATGTTTTCCATTACCTTTTGAAAAGAGCCTTGATATTTTACTTTATTTCCTCCAATTGAAACTACTATTTCCATTCTAAATAATCCTCCTTTAATTTTTAGTGGATTAAATATTGTATAAAAGAAAAACTAAATTTTTCAATTTTTATAGGGAGAGGGTATTTAGTTAAAGAGTAGATTAATGAAAAATAAAAAATATGAAGTATGTATATTGCAACTCAAAGAAAATTGTAAAAAATGGAAAATCAAACCAAGGGAAGCAAAGATATTTATGCAAAGAATGTGGAAAAATATTTGTGGAAAATCCAGAAAAAACATTATCCAGATTATTTAAAGAAAATAACAATATGGTTATATACTGATGGTGTAGAAATAACAGTAATAACTCTCTCTCTAGAAGTTCCTTATAAAACAGTTCATAGCTGGATTAGAGCAGAAGGAGAAAAAGCAATAAAAAAATAGATGGAAGAAAAAATTTTTTCAAAATAATGAGTTTGAGAAAGCAGGTTCAGATGAGATGTGAAAATATATAGAAAAAAAATGATATATGGACTGCTGGTATAAAATTTTCTAGATAGGAAAAAGAAATGAAGAGACTTTTAGGAAATTTTATTGTCAAATTTCTTTGGAAAAAGATATTGAGATGGTTATAGAATTTACGAGAATTTAGATAACAGAAAGGAAAAAAATATGGATATACAAATTGGAATAAGGGATTACATTCATTTTTAAGAAGTAGATTGGCGATGCTTAAAAGAAAAACAAAAGCATATTTTAAATCTGTTAGAGCCTTATATAGAGCTTTGGCTTTAGTTTTTATTAGATGGTATTTATTATCTACTTTTTAACTATATACACCACCCTTAATCCCTTATTGATAATATTATCATTAATGTTAGATAATAATTAACTAATCTGTTGATTAACTGAAGGGGTAGAACTATGCAAAATTTTGAAAGAGATAACTGTGGAGTAGGTTTTATCGTTAATATAAATGGGAAAAAATCTCATGATTTAGTTGATAAAGCTTTAACCTCACTTGCAAATCTAGACCACAGGGGAGCAGTAAGTGCCGACGGAAAAACTGGAGATGGAGCAGGTATATTAACCCATATTCCATATAAATTTTTTAAAAAAGTTTTAAATGAGCTAAATATAGAGATACCAAAAGAGGAAGATTTTGCAGTTGGAATGTTTTTTATTCCTAAAAACAAGGAAGAAGAATTAAAAAAGGAGATTGAAGATATTATAAATGAAAAATTTAAATTTCTAGGTTGGAGAAAAGTTCCTATAAACGAGGAAGAATTAGGAGAAATAGCAAAAAGAAATAAACCTGAAATATGGCAAGGTTTTATATCAAAGGAAGGAATTGAAATAAATAATTTTGAAAGGGAGCTATTTATACTGAGAAAAAAATTAGAGAAGTTAGCAACAAGGGAAGAGTATAAAGATTTTTATATTCCATCTCTTTCAAGTAAAACAATAGTATACAAAGGAATGATAACAGCCCCTAGATTAAGGTATTTTTACATAGATTTACAGGACAATGATTTTGAAAGTGGAATTGCAATATTTCACCAAAGATTTTCAACTAATACGTTTCCACAGTGGAAACTTGCTCAACCTTTCAGAACTTTAGCCCATAACGGAGAAATAAATACAATTAATGCAAATAGAAATTGGATAAATGCAAAAGCTGAGGATGTAAGAGAAGTTTGGGGAGATTTGGCAGAGTATATATTACCTATCGTAAATTATGAAGATAGTGATTCTGCATCTTTAGATAATGCTCTGGAATTTCTTCTAATGTCAGGTAAAAGCCCTCTTACAGCTATAAATGCCCTAATTCCTAGAGCTTGGGAGAATGACGATAGACTAAGCCCTGAAGAAAAAGCCTTTTATGAATACTTCTCCTGTATATTTGAGGCATGGGATGGACCTGCTGCTATAGCCTTTACAGATGGGGAAACCGTAATAGGAAAGTTAGACAGAAATGGTTTAAGACCTGCAAGATATATTATAACTGATGAGTATGTAATAATGGCATCTGAGGTTGGGACTGTTGATATTCCTGAAGAGAAGATAGTAGAGAAGGGAAGATTAGGACCCGGCGATAAGATAGCTATAGACACAAAGGAAGGGAAAATATACAAATCATCCGAGGTTATAAAGAAGGTTGCTAATAAAAATCCATACAAAAAATGGGTTGAAGAAAATCTTAAAGAGTTTATACCAGTTAAAGACTACCCTGATTTAGAAAAAAAAGAAATCATAAGAGAGCTTCTTGTATTTGGATATGACCAAGACCAAATAAATATGCTTATTAAACCTATGGCTGAAAAGGGAGTTGACCCTGTTTACTCTATGGGAAATGATACGCCATTATCAGTATTGTCAAAGAGACCTAAACTTTTATACACTTACTTTAAACAGAGATTTGCTCAAGTAACGAACCCACCGATAGACCCTATTAGAGAAAAGAAAGTAATGTCTTTAAATACTTATGTTGGTAAAAAGGAAAATTTCTTACTTGAAACTCCTGAACATGCTAAACAGATTGTAGTTTCTTCACCTTTAATTTTTGATAATGAGATGGAAGAGCTTATAAAACTTTACGGTGAAGACAAGGTTGAGATAATACCTGCTATTTTTGACCCTTACGACGATGCTTTAGAGCCTGCCCTTGAAGATATTGTTAAGAGAGTAGAGGAAGCTGTAGATAATGGTAAAGAGTTAATAATTCTTACAGATAGAGATGTTTCAATAGAGGGAGCTCCTATTCCTATGGGGCTTGCTGTAGCAGCAGTTAATGCCCATATGAGAAGAAAAGGTAAAAGAAGTAAATTTTCATTAATAGCTGATACAGGAGAAGCAAGGGATACACACTCTATAGCATTTTTAATAGGTTATGGAGCTACACTTGTAAATCCATATATGGCAGTCCAAATAATAAGAAATTTAGTTGAAGAGGATAAAAAATTTAATCTAACTTTTGAGGAAGCTGTAAGAAACTACAGAAAGGCAGTAAATGAAGGGCTTCTAAAAATAATGTCTAAAATGGGAATAGCTACAGTAAAGAGTT
>JALSPY010000080.1 GCA_026985705.1 Hydrogenothermaceae bacterium
ATAACAAATCCTAACTTGTGTTTTTATTTCTAATATTAAATATTTATTTAAAGTGGAAAAATTTCTAATTTTTACTAGGTTAATTTAATTATCCCCTAGAAAACTGCATATACTAAAAATTAGTACATTATTAGGTATGCTAAAATAATATTTCCTCAAAAATTTAGTATTTAAGAGGTTGAATAATGTCAGAAATTATAAAGCTTCCTATAGAGGAAGAAGTAAAATCTGCATATCTAGACTATGCAATGTCTGTTATAGTTGGTAGAGCAATTCCTGATGTTAGAGATGGTTTAAAACCTGTTCAGAGAAGAATTTTATATACGATGTATAAGGAAGGAATGCTTCCTAATAAACCCTTTAAAAAGTCTGCAAGAACAGTTGGTATGGTAATAGCAAAATTCCATCCCCATGGAGATAGTGCAGTTTACGACGCATTGGTAAGATTAGCTCAAGATTTTGTTATGAGATACCCATTAATACAGGGACAGGGAAATTTTGGCTCTATAGACGGAGACCCACCTGCCGCTATGAGATACACAGAAGCCCGTCTTACAAAACTTGCATTAGAAATGCTCGCTGATATAGAGAAAAACACAGTTGATATGAGGGAAAATTTTGATGCAACAGATTACGAGCCTGAGGTTTTACCTGCTAAGTTTCCAAACTTAATATGTAATGGAAGCTCAGGAATAGCTGTAGGTTTATCAACCAATATTCCACCACATAACTTTACTGAGGTAGCAGAAGCTCTAAAGTATTTAGCTGAATTCCCAAATGCTACAATTGAAGAGTTATTACAGTTTATTAAAGGTCCAGATTTTCCAACAGGTGGAATTTTATTAACAACTCAAGAGGAGCTTTTACAGATATACACTGAAGGTAGAGGTTCCATTAAATTAAAAGGAAAGGCAAGAATAGAGAGACTTCAGGGAAACAGACACAGAATAGTTATATATGAGATACCTTATCAAGTTAACAAAGTAGATTTAATTAAAAAGATAGCTGAGCTTGTAAGAAAAGGAAAAGAGAAAAATATATCAGATTTAAGGGATGAAACAGATAGAACAGGAATAAGAATTATAATTGAGTTAAAGAGGGAAGCTGACCCTGAAAAAGTTTTAAAGAAACTTTATAAACATACCCAACTTCAAAAATCAATCCCTATAAATCTAACTGTATTAGTAGATAAACAACCTAAAACATTAGACCTTAAATCATTACTTTACGAATTTATTAAACACAGAGTAGAGGTTATAACTAGAAGAACTGAGTATGAATTAAAACAAGCAGAGGATAGAAGGCATATAGTAGAAGGTTTACTAAAAGCATTAGAAAATGCAGATAATGTTATCAACATAGTTAGAAACTCACAATCTGTAGCCAAAGCTAAAGAGAGTTTAATAAATGAGTATAATCTATCCAGTGTTCAAGCTCAATCAATTTTAGATATGAGACTTTCAAGATTTACCGCATTAGAAAGTGATAAATTATACAAAGAAAAAGAAGAGTTAGATAAAAAAATAGAGAGATATAAAAAGATACTTTCATCTGATGAAGAAAAGATAAAAATCTTTATTAAAGAAATGGATGAGTTAGTTGAAAAATATGGAGATGAAAGAAAAACTATAGTTATTGAAAATAAAAAAGATAAACTAACTTTTGAAGAAAACTTTATTCTTTCTGTTTTAAGTAGTGGAAGAATTGTTAACAAAAGATACACAAACGAAAAAGAAAAAGCTGAAATTTTTCAAAGAGTTATAAATAAAACTATATCTAATGCTATCTATGGGGAAGTTTTAATATCATTACAAGATATAAAAAACATAACACCTATAACATTTATAACTAACAACGGCAATGCTTATTGGTCTTTAGTTGCAGATTTACCTAAAGGGGAAGGAAAAATTAATATAGATGATGAAGTTATCGTAGGAACTTCATTTAAAGGTGAAGGAGAGGAAGACAGAATTTTTATACTAACTAAAAATGGAATAGTTAAGAGAATGTCCTATGAAGACTTATTCTACAAATCCCAAAAGCATAAGATAATCCCTCTAGCTGAAGGGGATGAGGTTGTTTCTGCATTTTCCGATGACCATCCTTCATTATTGGGAGTTTACACTAAAAATGGAGATTTACTGATATTTGAGAGAAATCAGGTAAGAATAACAGGAGATAAAGCTAAAGGTGTAGAAGCTATAGATTTGGATGAGGGAGATGAAGTTAAAGGTGGATTTATACTAAACAGTGAAGAATATATTCTTATAATCACAGAGAAAGGGTATTCTAAACTTGTTAAGAAAGAGGAATTTTTCACTAAAGATGGTAAACCTAAAAAGAGAGCTCAAAAGGGATTAATGGCTGTTAAGCTAAATAAAGACGATAAACTTGCTGTAGCTATCCCAGTAAAAGAAGGAGATACTCTGTATATCTCTACACAGAACGGAAGAATTTTAAAACTCGTAGTTGATAAACAAAAAATCCCTGTTAGTAAGAGAACAAATATGGGAGAACAGATATTAAAATTTGAAGGGGATAAGATAGTAAAGGCTATAAAGCCAAAGGTTAAAATTTAATCCCCTTTCTTCCTTACTTTTACATCCCCGGTAATCTTGGAATTTTACCTAATTTAGATAATTTATAATAAACTCCCCAACCTTTTTTCATTAAATGTCCAACTGTAAACAGAGGAATTAATAAAGCTTTCTTATCACTTCTATATGCTAAAGCTCCACCGTTTCCTGTATCCATTAAACACATAATATTTATATGGGAGATATAATCTTTAGGTTTACCTTTTTCTAAACCTTCCTTTAAAGCTATATTGTATGCAGTATTTCTTGCCATAACTTCAGCCAAATGTCCCTGTTTAGCTCTCCAGTCAGGGCCTTTTATTGAAGCTACATCACCTATAGCATAGATATAATCAAATCCTTCAACATTACAGTAATCATTAATAATTAAAAAACCAGCTTCAGTTTTAGGTAAATCATCAGAGTTTTTTATAGCAGAATGTCCATCTCCTGCAGGAACAAATAAAGTTAAATCACTTTGAATTTTTGTATTATCTTCTAATATAACTCCATCCTTTGTAAATTCCTTAATCTTTTTACCAACAATCTTTTTAATATTCTTCTTTTTAAACATCATATCCATCATCTTTAAAGCATTTTCTCCTAATCTAGCTCCCGGTTTAGGCATAGGAGCGAAAAAAGTTAATATGAATTTATCCCTTAAATTTTTCTTTCTTAAATAGTAATCTACATTAAACAGAACCTCAAAAACTGGTCCACCCCTTACACTTTCCTTAGCTTTAGGATTTCCACCAAACCCAAAAG
>JALSPY010000081.1 GCA_026985705.1 Hydrogenothermaceae bacterium
ACTTGTAAATCCATATATGGCAGTCCAAATAATAAGAAATTTAGTTGAAGAGGATAAAAAATTTAATCTAACTTTTGAGGAAGCTGTAAGAAACTACAGAAAGGCAGTAAATGAAGGGCTTCTAAAGATAATGTCTAAAATGGGAATAGCTACAGTAAAGAGTTATAGAGGTTCTGGTTTATTTGAGGCAGTCGGTATAGGAAAAGATGTTATAGAAAAATACTTCCCGGGAACACCATCTCCTATAGATGGAATAGGAGTTAAACAGATAGCACAGGAAACATTAATAAGATTTAATAAAGCATTCTTTGAAGAGCCTGCAAAACTTCCTCAAGGTGGAGAGTTTAGACATAGAAGAGATGGGGAGTTTCACTCTTGGAACCCTAACGCAGTTAGAGATTTACATAAAGCAGTTAGGGGAGATAGTTGGGAATATTATGAAAAATTTGTTGAAGATACATACAAAGAGAAACCTATAACTTTAAGGGATTTATTTAAGATAGAAAGTGATAGACCCCCAATACCAATAGAAGATGTAGAGCCTGCAGAAGAGATTGTAAAAAAATTTGTTGGGGCGGCTATGTCAGTTGGAGCCTTAAGTAAGGAGGCTCACGAAACTATAGCGGAAGCTATGAATAGAATTGGAGCTAAATCAAACTCCGGTGAAGGTGGAGAAGACCCTGCTAGATACGGAACAATAAAAAATTCAAAAATAAAACAAGTTGCTTCCGGTAGATTTGGAGTTACCGCTGAATACTTAAACTCAGCTGAAGAGATAGAAATTAAAATCGCTCAAGGTGCAAAACCGGGAGAAGGTGGACAGCTACCGGGCAAAAAGGTTAACGCATATATTGCATTTTTAAGAAGAGCTAAACCGGGGACTACATTAATATCTCCTCCTCCTCACCACGATATTTACTCAATAGAGGATTTAGCTCAGCTTATATACGACCTAAAGATGATAAATCCAAAAGCTAAGGTAATTGTTAAGTTGGTTGCTTCCACAGGAATAGGAACTATCGCTTCAGGAGTTGCAAAAGCATTCGCAGATATAATCCATATATCAGGGCATGATGGAGGGACTGGAGCATCTCCTTTGATTTCAATAAAAAATGCTGGAATGCCTTGGGAAATAGGGCTTGCAGAAGTCCAACAGGTATTAATTGATAATGATTTAAGAGGTAGGGTAAAACTTAGAGTTGACGGACAGATAAAAACAGGAAGAGATATTATCATTGCATCCCTTCTAGGAGCTGAAGAGTATGGTTTAGGGACTGCTCTAATGGTAGCTGAAGGATGTGTAATGGCTAGACAATGTCATCTAAACACATGTCCCGTTGGAGTTGCTACACAGGATGAAAGATTAAGAGAAAAATTCCCGGGGCAACCAGAACATATAATTAAATATTTAATGTATTTAGCACAGGATGTTAGAAGATGGCTTGCCGATATGGGATACAGACATCTAGATGATATAGTTGGAAGAGTTGATTTATTAAAAGCAAACATACCAACAGACCATTACAAAGCTAAATATATAAATCTTGATTTAATATTAAAAGACCCTGACCCTACAAATAAAAAACCTAAAAAGGCTATACAGGAGAAAAACGACCCACCTACAAAATCCTTTGATGATGAAATACTAAAGGATGCTTTACCTTATATAGAAAAACAGGAAAATTATGCTGGATTTTACATTATAAGAAATACATATAGAAGTGTTGGAGCAAAAATTGCCCATGAGATAGTTAAGAGATACGGAGACAAAGGTTTAAGGCTTTCTAAGATAGAGCTGAATTTAAGAGGAACAGCTGGACAGTCTTTCGGAGCTTTCTGTGTTCCCGGTTTAAATCTCATCTTAACCGGTGATGCAAATGATTATGTAGGTAAGGGAATGACAGGTGGGCTTATAGTTATAAAACCGCCTAAAGAGTTTAAAGGAAAATCTTGGGAAAATGTGATAATGGGTAATACCTGCTTATATGGGGCTACAGGAGGTCAACTGTTTGCTTCAGGTATAGCAGGAGAAAGATTTGCAGTTAGAAACTCTGGAGCTGTGGCAGTAGTTGAAGGTGTGGGAGACCACGGCTGTGAGTATATGACAAATGGAACTGTTTTAATTCTTGGAAAGATAGGTATTAACTTTGGAGCAGGAATGACAGGTGGAGTAGCATATATATATGATCCAGATGAAGAGGTAGAAAGAAAGATAAACACCTCATATGTATTTATAGATGAGATTGACGAGGAAGATTACAAGGAGATAGAAAAACTTCTTGTTAAACACAAAGCCTATACTAACAGTGAGTTAGCTAAAAAAATACTTGATAACTGGGAAGAGGAAAAATTAAACTTTGTAAAAATATCTCCAGTTGAAGTGAAAAAACCTTCGCTAGAAACAGACGAAGCAAAAGGTAAATAAAAGACTTTCAGGTAGGCACCTATAGAGGGTGTAGGCCATAGAGGTCATCCTACCTGATATTTTTTTCTTTTTTATTTTTTCAGGTTAATCAAATATCTTATAAAGTCATTTAAGTGATTTAAATTAGTAATTGAATTTAGACGATTATCATTTATATATTTATAAATCTTTAAATAAGCTATAATTTGAAAATATGAATTTTTATAAACGAGTTAATAGAGTATGAAATATCAAAAAGTTAAAGCTTATTCTTTACAGGTAAATCTAAAACTGGGGAATATAGAGGAAAATTTAAAAAAGATAAGAAGCTATATAGAAAATGTGTCGGACAATTCCCTTTTAGTTTTACCAGAGATGTTTAGCTCAGGTTTTGATAATGAAAATTTAGCATTTCACTCAAAGAAAACACCACAGATTTTAAGAGAATTAAAAGAGGTATCAAGGAAAAGAAATTTAACAGTTATAGGAACTTTACCTGAAAATATAAAAGGAAAAATTTTTAATAGGGCTTTTGTTATTGATAATGGAGAAGTTATCTATAAACAGTCTAAGATAAAACTTTTTAAGCCTACAGGAGAAGATAAATACTTTTCAGCAGGTCGTAGATTAAAGGTAATTAAAACATCTAAAGGAAAAATTGGAATACTTATATGTTTTGAATTAAGATTTCCAGAGTTGGCATACAAATTAAGGAAGGAAGGAGTTGAAATAATAGTAGTTTCTGCACAGTGGGGAAAGGCAAGGAAAAAACATTTTGAGATTTTGTCTAAGGGAAGGGCAATAGAGGAACAGGCTTTTTTAATTTCATCAGATACAACTGGAAGGATTGGAGATATAGAGATGGCAGGTAGCTCTGGTATATACTCACCTTGGGGAGAAACATTAGATTTTGCAGATGAGGAAGAAAAATTACTTTCTGCTGAATTAGATATTAAAGAGATTTATGTGGTAAGACGAGCTATAAAGATGTATTAAATCTTTTTTGTAAAAACCAGATAGCCTGTGTGAGCTATCATTCTATCCTCTGGTCTTAATCTGTCAGGAACAGGTTTATAATGCCTTAAAAGAATTTCCACAACTTCAGTTTGATAAAAATTAAACTTTTGAAGCTCCTCTAAAAGCCTGCTAACCTGATTAGTGGTAGGAAGTAAAAATCCAAGGGAAGCCCCAATTTTTAAAGAATTATAAATATTTTTTATATAATGCCAGGGCTCTCTAACATCTATAAACCCTGCA
>JALSPY010000082.1 GCA_026985705.1 Hydrogenothermaceae bacterium
GGAAATATCAAATAGTTTAAAAATTCTCTTTTTACGAGAGACATAAAGTAAGATTGGTCTTTAGCTTTATCCTTTCCTCTTTTAATAACTAATCCTAAATCTTTATCTCTTTCTAATTTAGCATAATGTCCCATTGCAACTTTATCTACATCAAAATTATTCAATACATACTTTACAAAAACGTCTGTTTTAATTTCCCTATTACATACTGCACATGGATTTGGTGTTAAACCTTTATTATAAGAGTTAACAAAGTAATCTATAACTTTTTCTTTGAAAATTTCCCTAAAATCTAAAATATAATGTTCTATACCTAACATATAAGCAACTTTTTTTGCATCTTCTATATCTATTTCTGAATAACAATCAGACATTTTTATAGTAATACCTATAACCTCATAACCTTTTTTCTTTAGAAGTAAAGCTACAGTGGAGGAATCAACACCTCCACTCATTCCTACTGCCACTTTCATTAGTGTATAAGCTCTCCCATTTTGAATATTGGTAAGTATAATCCTACAAGGATAACTGCAATTATACCACCTATAAAAACCATTAATAGAGGCTCTATAGTTTGAACTAATCCTTCCACTGCTCTATCAACTTCATCTTCAAAGAAGTTTGCTATTGTATCAAGCATTTCATCCATCTTCCCTGTGTTTTCTCCAACTTTAACCATCGCTATAAATATTGGAGGAAAAAGTTTTGCATCTAAAGATTGATAGAGAGGTTTTCCCTGCTCAACATCATCTTTAGCCTTTAGTAATGCTCTTTCTATCACAACATTACCAGCAACTGAACCGGCAATTTCTAAAGCTCTAATAATAGGAACACCTCCAGATACAAGTGTAGCTAAAGTTCTAGCAAATTTAGCTATAGCACCTTTTAAAAAGATATTACCAAGTAAAGGTAATTTTAAAAATATGGTATGAAAGATATACTTCCCAGCTTTTGTATTATATATTAGCTTTGTTATAACTGATATAACAACAACAGTAGCAATAATAATTAGAAGATTTGTTTTTAAAGAATTACTTGCATTTATAAGCATCTGTGTAAGAAATGGTAGCTCTCCCCCTAAACTTGCGTATAACTGAGCAAATGATGGAACAATAAAAACTAATATCCCTGTAACAATTACAGTAGATATAACAACAACCATCGCAGGATACCAAGATGCACTTACCAGTTTTCTTTTTAACATTGCTATCTTTTCATAATACACAGTTGCTCTCTGAAGCATCACATCCATATTTCCACTTTCTTCAGCTGCTGCCATAAGGTTTACAAAGAATGAGGGGAAAACCTTTGGATGTTTTGCTAAAGCTTTATGAAATGGCATACCTGCGGTAACATCCTCTTTAACTTCTTTTAACGCTGTAGCTAATGTTTTATTTGGCATCTGCTCTCCAAGGATATCTAAAGCTTCTGCTAATCCAACTCCAGCTGAAATCATTGCTCCAAGCTGTCTAGAAAAAAGAGCTAAATCAGCCTCTTTTACTTTTTGGGCAAATAAACCACCTACTTTTTTACCAGCTACTGCCTCCAGTTTTAGAACTTTATATCCTTTTTTCTCTAAAGTTTCCCTTGCATTTAAAGCATCAGGAGCTGTAATTGTATCCTTTATAAGTTTCCCTGTTTGGTCTCTAGCAACATATTTAAATTTCGCCATATCTAAATATAACCTCTAATTTTTTGGAGTTTATCTTCATTAAAATAGTAATATAATTCTTAAAATTTTGTAGGCTAGATTACAAAACTTAAATATATAAGCAAAAGTTTATTTTAAATCATATTTTTATATGCTCCTGACATTAAAATAAAATTTTAGAAATTGAAAAATTTCTGTAAAAAGAGAAGAAATTCCCTTTCAAGTTTAGGAAGATTTATATTTTTTTGTGTGATATAGTAAAAATTCCTTTTTATAGATAAACCATTAATTTTTATTATTTTCAACTTTCCTTCTTTAACTTTATCCCCAATAACAAGCCTAGATACAAAACCTAAGAGAGACGAATTTTCTACAATTTTAGCTATAGCCTTACTACTTCCAACCTCCATTATAGGAGAAATATTAATATTTTTTTTCTTTAAAAATTTCTGAACTGTATTCCTTGTTCCTGAACCTTTTTCTCTAAAGATTATTTTAAACTTAGAAACATCACTTAAATCTATCTCATCTTCTATTTTATTTTTAGAAGAAGCTATTAAAACTATCTCATCTTCATAAAATTTATACTTGACAAATTTAGAAGAAGTTATTTCATCTTCTACTAAACCAATATAGAATGTTTTTGATAATATACCTTCTTCAACCTCTTTAGAATTGCCGATGAAAAGATTTGTTTTTATATATCCTTTACTGTTAAAAAAGTCTGTTAATAGAGTAGGAAGTAAATATTCCCCTATGGTTGAACTTGCTCCAAGAAATAGAGATGAACTCTTCCTTAGTTTCAAATCAGATATTTTTTCTTCTAAAAGTCTGTAATCTTCTAATATCTTTTCCACATACTTGTAGAATTCTTTACCCTCTCTAGTTAGATAAACTCCCTTTTTATCCCTTTTAAATAGAGTAATTCCTAAATAATTTTCTATCTTCTTTATCTGTTGAGTTATAGTAGGTTGTGTTAAGAATAATAATTCACTTGCCTTAGAGAAACTTTTTACATCTGCAACAACCTTAAAGATTTTAAGTTTATGATAGTCTAAAATTTCCATCTTTAACATTTAATTAGAATTTTATTATTAAAAGTAAAAGGAAAGGCTACTTTATAGCCTCTCTACCTATAGAGTAATACTCAAACCCTTTATTTTTCATTACTTCTAAATCATATATATTTCTACCATCAACAATTATTGGAGTATGCATTAAAGATTTAACCTTGTCTAAATCTGCATTTTTAAACTCATCCCATTCTGTAAGAATAACTAATACATCTGCATATTTTACAGCTTCATATTTGTCATACATATATTTAAGTCTATCTCTCTCCGGAAATAGAGCTTGGAAATGCTCTCTAGCTTTAGGGTCGTAAAGTTTTAGATTTGCTCCCATCTGTAATAATGAGTTAACAATATCTATAGATGGAGCTTCCCTAATATCATCAGTATTTGGTTTAAATGCTAATCCCCAAATTGCAATATTTTTATTTTTTACAACCCATAGAGCTTCTTCTATCTTTCTTATAAACTGTTTTCTTCTGTTTTTATTAATATCATCTGTATCCTTTAATAATGAAAAATCTAATCCGTAGTCTTCTGCTATCTTTATAAAAGCTTTAACATCTTTTGGAAAACATGAACCCCCATAGCCGATACCTGCATTTAAGAACTGTTTTCCAATTCTTTTGTCATAACCCATTCCTTCAGCAACTTCCTTTATATCAGCTCCAACCTTTTCACATAAATCAGCTATCATATTTATATAAGATATTTTCATTGCTAAGAAAGAGTTTGAAGCATACTTAATAAGCTCCGCTGTAGTAGTGCTAGTTATAAGTAAAGGAAAACCTTTCTCCGTAAATGGTTTATATATCTCTTCCATTATCTCCTTAGCTCTTTCTGAGTTAACACCTACAACAATTCTGTCCGGATTCATAAAGTCATAAACCGCCGAACCTTCCCTTAAAAATTCAGG
>JALSPY010000083.1 GCA_026985705.1 Hydrogenothermaceae bacterium
ATAAGACAGGGAAATTACTTTCTATTTTTGGTTATATTGTAAATAGTATTTTGAAGAAGTAGTTAAATATAGAACACACAAGACATAGGTTTCCTGTCAATTTTCAAGGAAACTTATTATCTGGACTAGTTGTGTATTGTTTTAGAGATAAAAAGCTTCATATTGACATTCCTATCTTTAAAAATAATTTTATTATTCTACTTTAATTTTCAAATTTGCGTTAATCTTAAGTTTTCTTGTTATCTTTTTTCATAACCTTTACAACTTCGGGAACTATCTTTTCGGCACTTCTTCCTATTATATAACCTCCCATACCTAACTTTAACAAATCCCACATATCAGGAGGTATAGGTAATTGATCTAATGATAGTAATGGGCTAATGATAAAATTATGGGCTATTATATAAACGAAAACTAACATTGTTATAGGTCTCCAGTTTCTCTGTATCCAGCTTTGACCTGTAGCTTCGGCAACAATAATATCTCTTTTAGCTTCTAACTCTTTCTGTATCAAATCATACTCTTTAGTTAGTAATGTTAACCTTATCTCTGCTTTTATCTTATTAGCTAAATCTTTATCTTCTACAGTTTGGTCTATAATTGAGGAAATTCTATCTATTATTGTCCCTATAATAGGTAATAGATTTAACATCTCTAAAACTCCTAGAAGTTATTCTTCAATTTTTCAAATTAATTATAAACAATTAAGTTTAGTTTAAATTTTGAAAAATATAATATGAAATCTGTAAAAATTTTGTGAAAAAAATCTATTCAGCTTTTAATATACTTAGGAAAGCTTCCTGTGGAATTTCCACCTTTCCTAACTGTTTCATTCTCTTTTTACCTTTCTTCTGTTTTTCTAAAAGTTTTTTCTTTCTTGTGATATCTCCACCATAGCATTTTGCTAAAACATCCTTTCTTAAAGGTGGTATTTTTGCAGATGCGATAACCTTTGAGCCTAGAACAGCTTGAATTCTTACTTCAAACAACTGTCTAGGAATATTTTCTCTCAGTTTATCAACTAAATTTCTTGCT
This sequence comes from Hydrogenothermaceae bacterium, assembly GCA_026985705.1. Classification (GTDB taxonomy): domain Bacteria; phylum Aquificota; class Aquificia; order Aquificales; family Hydrogenothermaceae; genus QNZC01. The sequence continues at coordinate 1,036 of JALSPY010000083.1, forward strand.
ACTCTGTAAGCTTTATCCTTATGAACAATAAATGATAATGCATCAACTAAATCTCCGTTAATTCTTATATCCATTTTTACTAAATCACTCGCTCTATAATCTTTAAACTCGTAGTCAAATGAAGCATAACCTCTGGTAGCTGTTTTTAACTTGTCGTGAAAATCAAATAATACTTCTGCCATCGGAATATCGTATCTAAGTAAAACTGTTTTTTTATCCAAATACTCAAAGGATTTTTGAATACCTCTCTTTTCCTGAACTAACTGAATAACAGCTCCAACATACTCACTTGGAGTTATTATGTTAGCCTCTATGTAAGGCTCTAATATCTTGTCTATTTTTGATGGGTCTGGCATTTGGGCAGGATTTCTTATTTCTAGCTCTTCACCTTTTTTAGTTATAACTTTATAAATCACATTTGGAGCAGTAGTTATAAGCTCTATTCCATACTCTCTTTCCAATCTTTCTTGAACTATTTCCATATGTAGTAATCCTAAAAAACCTGCTCTGAAACCTAATCCAAGTGCTGGGGAGCTTTCTATCTCATAAGTTAAAGCAGCATCATTTATAGAATACTTTTCTAGGGCATCTCTCATCTCTTCAAAAGTAGTTGAGCCTGTTGGATAAAGTCCTGCAAACACCATAGGTTTAGCCGGACGAAAACCGGGAACAGCCTCATCTGTAGGATTTTTTGCATCTGTTATGGTATCTCCAACTCTTATATCTCTAACATCCTTTATAGCTGCTGCTATGTATCCAACTTCACCAGCTTTTAAACTTTCAAACTGTGTCATATGGGGAGTTTGGGCTCCAATCTCAGAAACCTCAAACTCTTTTCCTGTTGACATTAGTTTTATTCTAGTTCCCTTCTTAACTTCACCGTCTATTATTCTGACAAACGCAACTGCTCCTCTGTATGGGTCATAGTATGAATCAAATATAAGAGCTTTTAACGGTTTATTAATATCACCTTTAGGTGGGGGTATCTTATTAACTATAGCTTCCAAAATATCTTCTATTCCTATTCCTGCTTTTCCAGAAGCAAGTATAGCTTCATCAGAGTCAAGTCCTAAAACTTCCTCTATCTGTTGTTTAATTCTATCTACATCTGCAGATGGTAAATCTATCTTATTGATTACTGGAATAATTTCTAAATCCTGCTCTAAAGCTTGCCAGAATGTAGCTATTGTCTGTGCCTCTATTCCTTGAGTTGCATCTATAAGTAGTAAAGCCCCCTCACATGCGGCTAGAGACCTAGAAACCTCATAACCAAAATCAACATGACCGGGAGTATCTATAAGATGTAATGTATATTCATTGCCGTCTTTAGCTTTATATTTTAATCTTACAGCCTGTAGTTTTATAGTTATTCCTCTTTCTCTCTCTATATCCAATGTATCTAAAAGTTGCTCCTTCTTCTCTCTTTCCTCTATAGCTCCTGTAAACTCCATCAGTCTATCTGCAAGTGTAGATTTACCGTGGTCAACATGAGCTATAATAGAAAAGTTTCTTATAAACTGTAATCTTCTGTCAGACATATACCTTCTCCAGTTGTTTGCTAACCTTTTAGATAAGAATTAAGATTGTTATTAATTTTATCAAACTTCTTTAGGATTTATAATCATTGATAATTGAATTACAGAGTTAAGGATGTAGAATGGAGATAATAAAAAACAAAGAAAGATTATTTTTAATACTTGTCTTTATTGGATATGTATCTCTCTTTATTAATCTAAATTTGTATGAATTTAGAAATGAAGAAAGCTTAAGAACAATTGTTTCATTTGAGATGAAATATTTTCAGAACTGGTTTCAACCTACAGTGTTGGGAGAAAATTACTATTTAAAACCACCTCTCTTTAACTGGCTAATAATAGCCTCTTCATTCATTTTTAAATGGTCTGAATTTACAGCAAGATTTGTATCATTACTATTCCTAGGTTTAACAATGATAGGTATCTATATTTTCTCTTATAAGCTACTGAAAAATAAAATTGTCTCTTTACTATCTGCATTAATATATCTAACATTTATAGATATTCTCTTTTGGTATGGGTATTTAGCAGAGATAGATATAACACTAACTTTCTTTGTTTTCATAACCTTATACTTTCAAATATTTGGATTTTTAAATAAAAATCAAAAGTATATATATATATCAGGTTTACTTATTGGGCTAACATTTCTACTAAAAGGTTTTCCAGCATATCTGTTTTATGCTTTAACATTTGTAGGATTAACAATATATACAAAAAGATTTAAAGAGTTTTTTAATCCCGCTTGGTGGATAGCAACATCTATAGCTATCACTATTCCAATAATTATATTTTTAAAATCTGAAAATTTTTATAAGTATGTTAACTCTTTACTAATAGAAAGTTTAGTTAGAGCTGAAGGTGAAACAGATATAACAAAATTTTTTAGACATATTTTAACCTATCCATTACTAAACTTTAAACAGTTATTACCTACTTCTCTATTTTTTTTAATAGGTTTATTTATGTTGAGAAGAAATCAAATTAAATTTAAAATTCCTGATACAATAAAAATCCTGATAGTTATAGTTTTTATTAATTACTTACCATACCTTTTA
>JALSPY010000084.1 GCA_026985705.1 Hydrogenothermaceae bacterium
ATACTTCTCTTAAGCTGACTTAAATTCCACTAATCTTACTTTAAGGGCCTTTAAGCAGATGTAAAATACTTTTTATATTTTCACTCCTTTTAACGCTTCCTTTTCTATAAGTCTATTTTTATTTCTACTTACTACTACATCAACAGGTTTTCCTAAGACACTTTCTAATTTTGCTGATAGCTTTACCTTTTTCTTGAATAAATCTTCTTTGTTTTGTGGAATAATAAAAATATCTATATCTCCTCCTTTTTTCGTTAAGTTTGTTCTGCTTCCAAAAATATATACTTCACAACTTCCGAATATTTTAGTGGCTAAATCCTTTATGGTTTTAATCTCGTTTTCACTTAATCTTACTTTCAATTTTTTTTACCACCTCTATAAGTTCAGGAGTATTTTCTATTAAATAATTTATAGCTTCTACTTTTTCTTCAACTTCATCAGGATAATCATGAGATATAGAGTTCCTAACTTTTCTAAATTCATTCCATGTATCAATATCAACTATTCCTTCCTTTTCTATTTCTCTCAAAATTTCTAAAAAACTTTTTCCTTCTGTAATAAAACCTGTTTCTTGCAAAAACTCTCTAAATATTTTTGCTCCTAGTAAATCCTGTAGTTTTGAAAATCTAAAAGCTAATGTGTCAAGCATATCTTGTTCCTGTGGTGTTAAACTTTCAAACTTATTTACATTAAGAGGATAAAGCTTTTTTAGTCTGTTTAAAACATCTTCTAGTCTTTTTATATGTAATTTTGCCTCTTCTAAATGTGTATTTAACCTGTTCACATTTTATCTCCTTTCTAAGTAAGGCTTAATTTTTTCTTTTATGTTTTAATAAATTTTCATCAATTTATCTGAGGTAGTTATAGCTTGTTCCAATTCTTTTAAAACAAGATTTATATCTTTCATAAAGTTTTTACTCCTGTTTTCTTTGCTTCTCTGCAGTAAAACTCCTTACAATCGTAAGTAGCTATTCTCAAATCTATCCTATGCTCTCCAATCTTATTTTCAAGATTAACTAAATACTTTACCTTAAATTTGAAAATATCAATTTTTTCATAATTCGGTATTTCTATATAGATATCTATATCTCCAACTTTCAGTTTTAGGTTAATCCGTTATCGGCTATTTTTGTTATATTTAGGTCTTCCATTATATATTCCTTTAACTTTTTATTGATAAAATTTCAAACAAAAAATAACCATTTATCTATTCTTAGTTCTTTTAAATTATAACTCAATCAAAAATTTCTAAATATAAGTAGTTTTTTTTGTTAAAATTAATCCTATAACGAAATCTAAAGGAATTTTGATAACAATGAGCAAGAAAAAAGGTTTTTCTGTTCCTCATAAGGAAAATTTGGACCATATAAAAGAAGTTCCATTAAAAGAAGATGTTGATATAGAGTTTGAATATAAAGTTTATATTCTGTATGAAAGATTAAAAAAGTATAAATTTTTAATACTGGGAGTATTTGTAGGGATAATTTTGGTTATAGTTGCAACATACTTCTATAAAAAACACGAAGAAGAAAGAGTTAATGAAGCTTCTGTGATTTTCTACAATCTTGAGAAAGCATATAATGAAAATAAATATAATGAGGCCAAAAAGTTTATAGAAAAACTAAAAAATGACTACAAAGACACAGGTTATTACAAATTAGCTTTAAGTTATGAGTTATTAATAAAAAAGGAAAAAAATCAGATTGGCGTAGAAGATATAGATAATCTAAAAAACAGTTTAAATACTGAAGATTTAAAAGGTTATTTAACTGAATATCAAGCATATCTACTGTATAAAAATGGAAAATACGATGATGCTTTAGATAAATTAAATAGTATTACTCAACAGAATTTTAACTATATATCTGCATTGACTTTAAAGGGAATAGTTTTAGTTAAAGAGAAAAACCCGCAGTTTAAACAAGTTTTAGAAGAGGTAATAAATTTATCTCCGTATGACTACTTTAAACAGGTAGCTAAAAATTTAATAAAAATAAATTCTCTTAAGAAGTAATGGAGGTAAAGTTTGGATGAGAATTAAGTTTTTAACCAAAAAAGTTATTTCCATAACAATTTTCCCTCTTATTTTAACAAGTTGTTTGAATGGAAGTAGTTCCTCTCCAACAGCTTCTTCTACTAATACAGTTAATATTTCAGGTGCATTTGGTAATAGTTATTCTTACAACAGAAATCCAATATTAGAATTTATCTTTACGAGTGCATATGCAGGATTTGGTAAGGTAAATAATATTATTGCAATTCCAGTTAGTCAAAACTATGTAGCATTCGAATTTGCAAAAAAATTTAATGTAAATTCTGATGGAACATTTTCATTGAATTTAGAAAAATATATAGTTGATGAACAAGGAATTAATCATAAAGTAAGTTGGATAATGTTAATAGATAGAAGTGATGGGAAAGTGGATTTTTTAAGCATTCAAAGTAATAATGATAGTTTAATAAATTTTCCTGTAGGTGATTTTAGTAATAATAATTTTGATTTGGGAAATATAGAAAATATTGGAGATGAAGGAGTTTCAAACATATCTGTAAATGATTTACCAGTAAATTTAGATGTGGAAAGTTTATCAAATTTGGTGAAATTTGATGATATAGTTAAAAGTGCAGTTAATATATATATAAATAATTATAACAAACCTCAAGACGAATGGATAATGAATACATTACATGTTGTTTCTTCGGGGGATTATAATAAAATAAACACTTCTTATTCCATAGCTTCTAATTTTGAAGGATATGCTTTTCATATACATGCTAATCCTAATAATACTATTTCTAAAAACTTTTCTTACATTTGTAAGAATACTAAAATTCTTGAATTATATCCATCAGGAACAATTTCAGCAGGTGGGCAAGCATATGATAGTAATAATCCATTAAAATCAAATGGTTCACAAATACAAAATAGAACAGATGGTGGACAAGAGTGTAGAAGTGGAAATTTTTATATAAGAAAAGATAGTAATGGAGATACAACTATAAACTTTATTACAGGGGACAATAAAACACAGTTAGCAAATACTATACCTATACCTCAGGGATATTTTGAATTAAAATTGGATAATCAAGTTATAGGTAAATTTGAATACTCTTACAGCTTACCGTTAACTACAGATGGAAAACTTAAACTTCCTATTCCATCTATTAAACTTGATTTAGATAATAATAATAGAGTCTTAGGTATTTATGTTAAATGGTATTTTTATAATGAGGATACTAAGAATTATGAAGAAATAACAAATTTAGATAGTATTCAATGGCTTATACCAGTATATAGTATTCATATGAATGATTTTAATGGAATTACAACAAATGGAAATAGATTAGAAATAAGTTGTGATAGCATTCCTATTCAGAATAATTATGTTGATATCGTTAATGACTGCAATTTCAATGGAGAAATATATTATAACTATAATAATGAAGACAAATATAGTTTAGATGATGTTAATGTGGCTATAAAAGTATATGATAATGAATATAGATTTACATACAGAAAACCTTAATGGAGAACAGAATGAATTATAACTTTCCAGATGAAAGAGGATATTTTGGAGATTTTGGAGGAAAATTTTTACCAGAGACATTAATAT
>JALSPY010000085.1 GCA_026985705.1 Hydrogenothermaceae bacterium
AAAACAAGTTTCGTCTGAACGTAGTGGGATAGAAAGTCTATAGTAAATGCTTCTGATGTTATATCTGCTAAATGTTTTGTCTGAACGTAGTGGGATAGAAAGGTTTACTGCTTGGATTTTTTTCTCCTTTACTAAGTTTTGTTTGAAGGTAATGGAATAGAAAGATTGCTATTCCTACCATTTTTATTACCCCCCTTAATATGGTTTTGTTCTAACGTAGTAGGATAGAAAGATATACATCTTCTTCTCCTTACTAATGCTATTACTAGTTTTATCTGAACGTAGTGGGATAGAAAGAGATTTTCAGGAGAAGTGAAAGCATAAATTTCATTTTTGTTGTTTTGTCTGAACATTGTGGGATAAAGAATTTACCATTTAAAAAGAGTTTTTATACTTGAGAGCCCTGTCTATTCTGAAGCCTCTTTTTAGAAGAGATAGAATAATTCTTCTATTTTTTAATAAACTAGGGGATTTAGTAAATGCTTTTAATACTAACTGCCAACCTTTTAATAAATCTCCATATCTTAAAGCAGTTTCCCCTATATGGAATAAGAAATCTCCAAGATAATTTTTCGGAATTTTATTTTTATAATCCTCATATATATGATAAGTTGCCATTAAAAATTTAATATTCCTACTCGTTCTATTAGGATGTTCTCTCATTAATACTAAATCATTGTCCAATAGTTTAATTTTTAAACCTGATATATAAGCCCTTATAAATATTTCCCAGTCCTCCCTAAAGAGATACTTCTCCTTATACTCTATAAAACTTTTTTTTTGAAATGCAGTAGCTGAAGGATAACCTATATTCCCACTAAATATAATCTTTTCTATACTATTAAACTTTTTCTTAGAAATTCTTAAAACTTTCCCTTTTTGATTTATAAATGTTCTAGGAATAGAGTAAACTACATCAAATTCTTCCAGATATTTAACAGTTTTCTCAATGTAATCATTTCTAAATAAGTCATCATAATCTAAAAAGTAAATAAAATCTCCTGAAGATAGCTCAACCCCCTTGTTTCTACTATAAACCCTCTCCATATTTTTTCCATTTTTATGGTAAATTATTTTATTCCCTATTAAATTACTGAAATTTTTAAAAACAACCTCTTCTGTTTTGTCTGTAGAAGCATCATTTATAATGATTAGCTCTAGATTTTTATATGTTTGGTTTAATACCGAATTTATACTCTCTTTTATATATTTCTCTCCATTGTAAACCGGGATTATTACACTAACCTTTTTCATTTTTCTTTTCCTGCTCTTCTAGCTCCCATAAGTAGAGATACTTTAAAAATGTAGATATTAGATAACTCATAGCTACAGATAAACCTCTTATACCGTCTAAAAATCCGAAATGGAAGAAATACTGTTTGGAAAAAGCCCAGATAGGATTAAACAGTAATTTATAAAGTTTAAATTTTTTGCCTCTCTTATGCATTTCAACTGCAGAGATTTTAGAGTATTTTAAAGCTCTTTGAAAATGGTCTTCTATATCCTTGTATGTGTAGTGGTATAGATATCCTTCTATCTTTTTTATTTTACCCTTACATCTAACTATCTCATGTAAATAGCCTTCATATTTAACCTTATCTTTATGAAAAATTCTTGTTCTATACTCAGGTTGCCAAGTAAAGTTTAAAAACTTTCCAATATAAAAGGTCTTTCTATTAACTTGAAAACATGCATACTTCTTGATTTCTCCAGTTTTAAACAGTTTTTCTATACTTTTTCTTAGCTCTTTTGAAACTTCCTCATCTGCATCAATTACAAAAACATATGGATACGAAGCTTTATCTATTCCAAACTGAACTTGAGAAGGATAGTTAATCCATTTATTAAAAATAACTTTTGCACCTAAATTTTGAGCTATCTCTACAGTTTTATCTGTTGAACCACTATCTATAACTAAAATTTCAGATGCTATATCTTTAACACTCTTTATAGCTCTTGATATATTTTTCTCTTCATTTAAAGTTGGTATAACAACAGTTAAAGAATAAGGCAAGGAAAACGCCTTTATTTTATCTTTCCCAGAAAACTCTTATATATTTTTGCCCACCGGGATATTCTAATTTTAAACTTCCCTTGTATGCTTTATGAACTGCTTCTCCAAGTCTTCTAGCTAAATGCTCGTATGTTGTAGTTATAACTATTTCTTCACCATCTTCTTTTATTTCTATAATTCTCTCTAGAGGTCTATAAGCCATTTCCTCTTCTGCTACATTTTTTATTAGATTTAATATTTCATCTTTATGTTCTTTTAAAAACTCACCTTTTAAATAAACTATACCACCTTCATATTTGTCTTCTATTCTTCTACAAGCAGGACATACTATCTTGTTTGCATTTTGGGGTGTTTTTTCCATCCATTGAAATATTCCATCAATAAAAACAACTCCACACTTTTCACATACAGAAGGCTCTTTATATTTTTCTTTAGTAAAGTATGGGTCATGGATATACTCTTTTATGAGTTTATCTTTTCTCTTTACATTTCCCATTATAATTCTCCAATTTGCTTTTTTTAATTTAGAAATTCTAACAATTCTTTTATCTCTTTTCTACTTCCTAAGAATACAGGTGTTCTTTGGTGAATATCTGAAGGTTTAATATCAAGTATTCTATTTTTTCCATCTGTAGCTAAACCACCTGCCTGTTCTATTAAAAATGCCATAGGAGATGCTTCATATAACATTCTCAATTTTCCATTTTTATTTTTTTTATCTGCAGGATAACCGAAAATACCACCTTTAATTAATGTTCTATGGACATCTGCAACCATTGAGCCTATATATCTTGATGTATAACCTTCATCTTTTAAAGTTTCTATATACTTCACTAATCTTTCATCAACCCATTTCTTTGAATTTGCTTCATTGATTGAGTAAATTTTTCCTTTCTCTGGAATTCTCATATTTGGATGGGATAATAAGAACATTCCAACTGATGGGTCATAGGTAAACCCATTAACTCCATTCCCAGTAGAAAATATAAACATTACTGAAGAGCCATATATAACATATCCAGCAGCTACCTGTTTATAACCTTCCTGTAAAAAGTTTTCCTCACCGTCTCCTATCCTTCTATGTATTGAAAAAATTGTTCCTATACTAACATTCACATCAATGTTTGATGAGCCATCTAATGGGTCAAATGCTATAACATATTTAGCATTTTTTCCTTCCTCTGGGTATATTGGTTCATCTAACTCCTCAGAAGCTAAAGCATAAAACTGTCCACTTGCAGATAACTGTTCTATTAAAACATTATTAGAAAACTCATCAAGTTTTTGAACTTCCTCTCCCTGAATATTTGTTTTTCCGGCCTTACCTAAAATATCAACTAAACCAGCCATTCTTATATGTGAGGCAATTATCTTCGTTGCATTTTCTATTGCTAACAATCCCTGAGTTAAAGAGCCTGTAGCATTTGGATTTTTAGCTTCTTCCTCTAGTATAAATCTATTTAAATCTATACCAATCTTTGACATTCAACCCCCCTGAATAACTGTTTTTTTTGTTTATAATAATCAAAGGGATTTAATAAAACAAGTGTAAAATCTGTTTAAAATCTTTTCTAGTTAATACTTAATACTATTAAA
>JALSPY010000086.1 GCA_026985705.1 Hydrogenothermaceae bacterium
ACCGTATTTGGGAAAGTTTTAAAAGGCTCCTACCTATGGAAGAAAGAGTTAAAAGGTCCCAAGTGGGTCAAAGTTTGGTTGACGGACAGGGAGCCCGAAGGGTTGTAAAATTTCTCTTAACCTCCTTGCAAGGGTAAACCGATGGCTGTTAAAAGAATAAAATTAGGAAATAGGGAAATCTCTCCAGATTCTCCAACATTTATAGTTGCGGAGCTTTCAGCAAACCATAAGCAGGATATTAATATTGCCAAAGAAAGCCTTTATGCAATTAAGGAAGCGGGAGCCGATGCGGTAAAACTCCAAACCTATACACCCGATAGTTTAACTATCGATTGTAAAAACGAATACTTTCAAATAAAGGAAGGAACCCTTTGGGATGGAAGAACCTTATATGAACTTTATAAAGAAGCCTATACACCTTGGGAGTGGCACTATGAATTGAAAGAGTTGGCAGAAAAATTAGGGTTAATATTTTTTTCCACTCCTTTTGATAAAAAAGCGGTAGATTTTCTTGAAACCTTGGAAGTTCCTGCCTATAAAATAGCCTCCTTTGAAATTACGGATATTCCTCTCATCGAATATACTGCTTCCAAGGGTAAACCAATAATAATTTCCACCGGAGTAGCTACCCTTTGCGATATAGAGGAAGCCGTAAAAGCCTGCAAAAGGGTAGGAAATGAACAATATATCCTTCTAAAGTGCACATCTTCTTATCCAGCACCTTTAGAGGATGTGAATTTAAAAACTATTCCAAATATGGCGGAGACCTTCGATTGTCTTGTTGGACTCTCCGACCATACAAAGGGTATCTCCGTTCCAATTGCAGCGGTAACTTTAGGAGCTAAACTTATAGAGAAACACTTTATTTTGGATAAAAATCTGGATACTCCAGATAGAGAGTTTTCTTTGGACCCTAAAGAGTTTAAAGAAATGGTAAAGGCAATTAGAAATGTAGAGAGAGCTTTAGGAAAAGTTTCCTATGAGCTTCCACCCTCCGTTAAAAAAAGTGGATTAAAATTTCGCCGTTCATTGTTTGTTGTAAAAGATATTAAAAAGGGTGAAATTTTTACCGAGGAGAATGTTCGTTCAATAAGACCTGGTTATGGTTTACATCCAAAGTACCTTAAAGAAATTTTAGGTAAAAAAGCCCGCAAGGATATTAAAAAAGGAACTCCACTTACATGGGATTTAATAGATTGATTTTTTCCTAACTATGATTCTGATAGATAAAAAAAAACCAATAGATGTTCTTTTTATTTCAGAAGGAACCTACCCGTATGTAAAGGGAGGAGTTGCTACCTGGATTAGTCAATTAATAACCGATATACCTGAACTAAACTTTGGTGTCTTATTTTTAGGTTCCCGAAGAAAGGATTATAAAGAAATTAGATATAACCTACCAGAGAATCTGGTATATCTAGAAACCGCATACTTTTTTGAAGAAAAAAGGAGTTATATCCCTAAAAGGAGAAGTGAATCAGAAAAATTTCACCTACTGAAATTTTTTTTATATAAAAACTCCCAATTACCAGGAGATTTGTTTAATTTAAACTACTACTATACTGAATTACAGCTAGAAACTTTCCTTGATAGTCCAGAATTTTTAAAGCTTACAGAGGAAGTATATATAGAACTAAATATAGAAGAACCTTTTACCCAGTTTTTTTGGACTCTCAAAAACATCTTAACTCCTTTACTCCGTTCGATAGAGGCTTTAAAGAATATTCTTAAAAAGAAAGTAAGATTGGTTCATAGTCCCTCTACTGGTTTTGCAGGATTCTTGGCTTCCCTATTAAAAACGAACTTGAAAATACCCTATCTACTTACGGAGCACGGTATTTATGTAAAGGAGAGAAAGATAGATATCCTCGCTTCTACCGTTTTGGAAAAATTTTCACCTACTTTCACACCGGAAGATAAATACCATGTGGATGCATTAAAAGAGTTATGGATAGATTTTTTTATTAACCTTGGTAAAGCAAGCTACCTAACCGCTGATGTGGTTTTATCTTTACATGAAGGAGCTAGAAAAATCCAAATAAGCCTTGGATGTCCTCCCGAGAAAACAAAAGTAATTCCCAATGGTGTTAAAGTTGAAGAATTTAAACCCCTAAGGAGGGTTCCTAAAGGAAATATACCACCTGTAGTAGCTCTAATAGGTAGGGTTACGCCTATAAAAGATGTGAAAACCTTTATAAAAGCTATAAAAATACTTTCCCAAAAGATGCCTAATATAGAAGGTTGGGTTGTAGGACCTACCGACGAAAACCGTGAATATTTTAAAGAATGCTTAACGCTTAGAAATCTCTTAGGATTGGAAAACAAAGTTAAATTTTTAGGCTTACAGAATATCAAAAATATCCTTCCCAAAGTGGGTTTAACAACTCTAACGTCTATTAGTGAAGGAATGCCTTTAGTAATTTTGGAATCATTTGCAGCAGGTATTCCCTCCGTAGCTACCAACGTAGGATTCTGTCCTCAATTAATATATGGAGGGCTAAATGAAGAAGACATAAAAATAGGAAAAGCAGGAGAAATAACTCCTATAGGTCAACCGGAAGTAATTGCAGATACTTATTTCCAACTTCTAACAAATAAAGAAAAGTGGCTTAAATATAGAGAAAATGCTATTAAAAGAGTTGAAAAATTTTATACATACAATGTTTTTATAGATAGTTATAAAAATCTTTATCACAGTTTTCTAAAGTTAACAGGGAAATAACAATGGCAGGGATTTCAATTGAATTTAAAAGACTGTTGCATAAAAAATCTCTATCATCCTTATTAACAGCTTTTGGCTACTCAACCATTCTTAGTTCGGGTAATTGGCTAGTTGGCATAGCCCTTACATTTTTATTCTCATATATAGCAGCAGAGATAACAGGATATTACAAAAAAATGGTAATATATCAAATATATATAACTTATGCTATTGCAGTTAGTTTGATAACATCATCACCATTGCAACTGTTGTTCACAAGATATATAGCAGACCAACTTTACAAGAGTCATATAGATAAAGTTTTACCAAACTACATAGGTGTTATTTTAATAACAATGATTTTGTCCGCGATAATTTCTACACCCATTTCCTTTTTTCTTTTAAAAGGACTACCGATTATATACAAGTTTATATTTATATTTACAGTTACTATTTTAGGGGCCGTATGGGTTAGTACATCTTTATTATCAGGTTTAAAAAATTATAAATATGTATTTTTTTCATTTTTTTTAAGTTATGCTTTCGCTGGAATTCTTTTAATTTTCCTATTTAAATACGATTTTTTCTACGAATTTTTAGCATTCTATATAGGGCAAATTTTGCTATTGGCGTTTTTTATAACTAAAGTTATTTTAGAATTCCCATCTACAAAATTAATAAGTTTTGATTTTCTATTCAACAAAAGAGAAGTTTATTATTCTCTAGCCTTTATAGGCTTATTTTACAACTTAGGAGTTTGGATAGATAAATTCCTTTATTGGTTTAATAATGAAACTTCACAGATAATTTTTGCCAATATAAGAACCTCCTTTGTATATGATATTCCTATTACCCTGTCGTATTTAACAATCGTTCCTGGTTTGGCCCTTTTATTTATAAAAACC
>JALSPY010000087.1 GCA_026985705.1 Hydrogenothermaceae bacterium
TATGGTGCAGGCTGTTAAAAGGAGTATTAGTTTCGTCTGAACGTAGTGGGATAGAAAGTATACACATACATTCCTAGTTATTTCCTTTGCCCCTTTGTTTCGTCTGAACGTAGTGGGATAGAAAGGAAAGAAAGAAATTTACAGGTGATTTACATATATTTGTTTTGTCTGAACGTAGTGGGATAGAAAGGTTGCAAGTAGGAAGATAGTTGACATTTCAAAAGCCGTTTTGTCTGAACGTAGTTGGACAGAAAAGTAAATCTTTATGTAAACTCCTAAGACATAAAATCAATTTTATCCAAGATATTATGTAATAATTCTATAATCAAACCTTTCTTAAATATAAAATTTTTGTGATTTTAGTTATAAATTTGTTAGTATAGTTTTTTTATTTAAATAGTATTTTAAGAATATTAGGAGTTATTAAAATGATAAATTTAGATATAGAAAAGCTTTTAAATTTAACTACAGACAAGGACTTATTCCCTATAATAGATAAAGTTTTAAATGAAGAAAGACTATCTTTTGAAGATGGGCTAAAACTCTTTCAAAGTAATGATATTTTAACCATTGGTAGTTTAGCGAACTACATCACAGAAAAGAAAAACGGAAAATATGCCTACTTTGTTATAAATAGACAGTTAAATCCAACAAATGTTTGTGTTTTAGATTGTAAATTTTGTGCATTTGCCACTATAGACAAAAATGACCCTAAAGCTTATGAAATGAACTATGAAGAAATAATTAATAAAGTTTCTCATGCAGTAAAAGAGGGAGCTTCAGAGGTTCATATAGTCGGTGGATTACATCCAGATTGGAGTTTTAAAGATTATTTAAATATTGTTTCAATTATAAAGAAAAATTTCCCAGATATACACATTAAGGCATTTACAGCCGTTGAAATAGATTACTTTTCTAAACTTTCTGGATTAGATTACGAGGAAGTTTTACAGAAATTAAAAGAGGCAGGTTTAGGAAGTCTCCCCGGTGGTGGGGCAGAAATATTCTCTCCAGAAGTTAGAAGGATAATAGCTCCTAAAAAGATTGGTTGGAAAAAATATCTTGAAATACATAAAACAGCCCATAGATTAGGATTACACTCAACTACAACTATGTTATATGGGCATGTTGAAAGTTATAAAGATAGAGTAGACCATATTTTAAAAATTAGGGATGCTCAAGATGAAACGGGAGGTTTTACCTGTTTTATTCCTCTAGCATATCAACCAGAAAATAATGATTTAAACATTGGGAAACATACAAGTGGAATAGATGATTTAAAAACTATAGCAATCTCAAGACTTTTACTTGATAACATACCTCATATAAAAGCCTATTGGGTTATGATTGGAGAAAAGATAGCACAAGTTGCTTTAAACTTTGGAGCGGATGATATAGATGGAACTGTGATGGAGGAAAAGATAGCCCACTTTGCAGGAGCAAAATCTCCAACTCAACAACAGAAAGAAAAACTAATCAGACTTATAAAAGAGGCAGGAAAAATACCAGTTGAAAGGGATACACTTTATAATCCCATAAGAATTTATGATAAATAACAAATAATGTTAAAATATAAACTTACTTTAATTCTATAAAGAGGTATAAAATGGAAAATTTAGAAACAAATTTTGAAGAACTTTTAGAAGAATACGAAAAAAGCTTAGAGCCTAAACAATACTCTAAAGGTGAAATAATAAAAGGAAAAATTGTAAAGTTTGGTAATGATAACTTAGTTTATGTTGATATAGGAATGAAAACTGAAGCAGTAATACCAAAAGAGGAAGTTGAAGGATTTAAAGAAGGGGATGAAATAGAGGCTATATTTACAAAGAAAAAATTAGATGACTACTGGAGAATAACCAGAAAACCTTTGGTTATAAAACAGGCAAGAGAAGAAATTAAAAATTCTTACGAGAATAAAAAACCTATAAAAGCGAAACTTTTAGAGAAGAAGAAAAAAGGTTATTTAATACAGATAAACGGTTTTAAAGCTTATATGCCTAACATTGAGACAGGATTAAAAAGTGGAGAAGAGCTTCCAGAAGAATTTAATGTGGTAATTTTATCCTTAGATGAAAGCAATAATAGATTAAAAATAATAGCATCTAGAAAAAAGGCATTAGAAATAGAAGAAAAGGAAAGAAAACAACAGGTTTTAAACTCTCTAGAGAAAGGAAAGGTTATAAAAGGTAAAGTTTTAAAAATATTAGATAAAGGAGCATTAATATTAATAGATAACGTATTAACTGGATTTTTACCAAACTCTTTATATTCATGGGACAAGGATAGAACAACAAAAGAGTTAAAAGAGGGAGAAGAAATAGAAGTTTTAGTTAAAGATTTAGATAAGGAGAAAGAAAAGGTTATTCTGTCTAAAAAGGATTTAGAGCCTAATCCTTGGGATGTATTAGATAAAAATGTTGGTGATACTGTAGATGTTGAGATAGTTAATATTAACGATAAAGGTTTAATAGTAAAACTGAATGGTGTCAAAGGATTTATCCATAAATCAGAAACAGACCATATAAACACTGAAGCTTATATAAATAGATACAAAGTAGGAGATAAAGTTAAAGCAAAAATAATAAATTTAGATAAGAAAAATAAAAGATTAAAGTTAAGTATAAAAGCTTTAACTCCTCATCCAGTTGATAAATTTTTAGAAAAAAATCCTGTTGGAAGTAGTGTAAAAGGAAAAATAAAAGAAATTAAAAATAAAATGGCTATTATTGAATTAAATAAAGATTTAGAAGGGGTTCTATACTTAGAAGATGCTACGTGGAACCCTAAAGTTAGAAATATATCTCAAGTTTTAAAAGGTAAGAAAGAGCTTGAGTTTATGGTTCTAGATAGAAAAGGAAATAGAATAAAACTTGGATTGAAACAGTTAAAACCTAACCCTTGGGAAATATTCAGAAAACAGTATAAGAAGGGAGATATCGTTAAAGTTAAAGTTAAGAAATTAATAGATAGAGGAGCGTTCGTTGATATTATTGAAGATGTGGAAGGTTTTATTCCATTAAGAGAAATTACAAAGGAAGAAATTAAAATACCTAGTGATAAACTAAAACTAAATCAAGAAGTAGAAGCAAAAATTATAAGAATAAAGGATAAAGATATTATCTTAAGTATAAAAGCTATAGAGGAAGATAAAGAAAGAAAAGAGTTAGAGGAAATTCTTAAAAACTACAAACCTAAAGGTGAAGGGGAAGGTTTAGGAACTTTAGGAGAGCTTTTGAAAAGAAAATTAGAAGAAAGGAAAAGAAAATAATGAATATTTGTAAAAAGAAAAACATATTAGTTATGTAAGGAAAAACTATATTAGACATTTTTGTTGACAGTGGGATATTTTGCTTATAAGCTGAGAAGCTATGAATATTTTAAACTAGCTATTGATAGAATTGATAAGGAAATATTTTAAGACAGAGAGGTTAATTAAATAAAAGAAGCATATGAATTAGACTTTTTTGAAATAATTAAATATATTTTCTAAAATTTTAATAATCTTTTATCGGAGTTTTCATAATGGGAAATATAACTTTTACAATTAAAGTTATAACTCCAACCCTTATGGGAGGAGGTTTTGGTCA
>JALSPY010000088.1 GCA_026985705.1 Hydrogenothermaceae bacterium
AAGCAAAGGAAAAATCTATAAATGGAATGAGGGAAGCTGGGAATGGCCTAATGGTTATAAAAAAATAACAGAGACAAAGTATAAAGTTGCAGTTTTAGATTTCGGAATAAAGAAAAATATATTAAGGCTTTTAGCAGACAGACAGTTAGATTTAACAGTTTTTCCATATAACACACCTGCAGAAGAGATTATAAAATTTCAGCCTGATGGAATATTTTTATCAAATGGACCCGGGGACCCGGCAATACTTCACTATCAGATAGAGCAGATAAAAAAACTTTTAAAAACAGATATTCCAATGTTCGGAATTTGTTTAGGACATCAGCTGTTATCTTGGGCTTTAGGAGGAAAAACATACAAATTAGAGTTTGGACATCACGGTGGAAATCATCCAGTTAAAAATCTAAAAACAGGCAAAGTTGAAATAACTGCACAGAACCATAACTATGCTACAGACCCTGACAGTTTACCAACGAATGTTGAAATTACACATATAAATCTTAACGATAACACTATAGAGGGAATTAGACTTACAGATAAACCTGTTTTTTCTATCCAGTATCACCCAGAGAGCTCACCGGGACCACACGACAGCTTATATCTGTTTGATGAATTTGTTAAATTAATAGAAAGCTGTAAATAAAAGATGTCCTCATTAAGTAAATTTGAGTTATTAAAAAGTGATTTTTTAAATTCCCTCTCTAAAGATAGGTTTGATTTACTTAAAAAGTTGTCTAAGTACTCTAAATGTATATCAGATTTTATATTTAGACATACAGAGGAGTTAGACTTCATTTTTAATGAGTTAAATAAACCTTTGTATGGTAGAGAGAAACTTGTTAAAGAAGCTTTGCAACTGTTAGATATTTCTTCAGATAATCAGTTTATTCAAGAGTTAACCAAATTTAAAATGAAACATTTTTCAAGGATTGTTGCAAAGGATATTTATAACACGGAAAAATACGAAAAACTTACAGAGGAATACTCATATTTAGCTGATGCAACAGTGGAAGTTGCTTATAGAAGGGCATACGAGAGAACTAAAAGAATTTATGGAACTCCTATAGAAAATTCCTCAGGAGAGGAAGCTAAAGGTTTAGTTATAGCTCTAGGAAAGTATGGAGGATTAGATTTAAACTACTACTCTGATATAGATGTTATATATATATACTCAGATGAAGGCAAAACAGATAGAGGTTTTACGAACAGAGAATTTTTTGGAAATCTCTTTAAAACATTAACAAACTACCTAACCAAAAGGAATATTGAAGGTATCACTTGGATTGTAGATTTAGACTTAAGACCTGAAGGAAAAAAAGGGTTTATAGCTTATCCACTTAAAGCATTAGAGTATTATTACTGGACTTTTGGTAGAACTTGGGAAAGACATATGTTAATAAAAGCTAGATATGGAGGGGGAAGTAAGGAGCTTTTTAGAGATTTTGAAGAGATAATAACTCCTTTCATTTATAGAAAATATACAAGCTCCGAGGTTTTTGAAGAGATAGCTGAAATAAAAAAACTAATAGAATACGAGGCATCTAAAAAATTAAATAACGGTTTTGATGTTAAAAGAGGAAAAGGGGGAATAAGGGAGATAGAGTTTACAGTCCAGATATTACAGCTTTTATATGGAGGAAAGGATAAAGATTTAAGGGAAAGAAAAACTTTAAATGCCTTAAGAAAACTTATAGATAAGGGATATTTAGAAAAAGACAAAGGAGAAATCTTAGAGGAAGGATATATATTTTTAAGAAAATTGGAGAATATTATACAGATAGAAAACTGTATTCAAACACACACCTTAAAATTTAATGAAGCTGAAAAAATAGCAAAAAAGTTAGGGTTTAACACAAAAGAAGAGTTTTTAGAAAAATTATCTTTTTATACAAATAAAATAAACAGTATATTTTCAAATTTAGCTCCAGAGACAGATATTAAACTTACACCCATTCAAAAATTTATTTTAACAAAACATTATGAGGAAGAGGCTAAAGAGTATTTAAAAGAGTTAGGTTTTAAATCTCCTGATTGGGCTTTAAGCAGATTTAAAGATATATTCCTTTCAAAGGAATATATAGAGCTTTCTTCACAGTTTAAAGAAAATCTCTTTCAATTTATACCTATATTAGAAAAGGAATTAAAAAATTTTGAAGACAGAGAAGACTTCCTCTTAAACTTAACAAAACTTCTTATAGACGGTGGAATGTTAATTATATTTTCCTCTGCTTTAGAGCAAAATAAAAATTTAGTTAACTTTATGCTAAACATAGCAAAACTATCTGATTATATATCCTCATTAATGGCAAAGGATAAGGAGCTTTTAGACTGGGTTTTTGGAATAGAGGATACTCCAAAAGAAAAATATGAGTTTGAGGCAGAGTTTAATAACTTTTTAAAGAGATACGACTATATAGATGGGTTGAAAAAATTAAAAAAGTATGTTGAAGTTTCAAATGCCATCGTATATTTATCTAAGATAAATAAGGAAAATTCGGAGGAAAGATTAAAAAAATTAAATAAAAGTTTAACCAATTTGGCTGAATATATACTGGAGAAACTCTATCAGTTTTATGATGGAAAAGATTTAGTTATATACGGTCTTGGGAAAATTGGTAGTAAAGAAATGAATATAGGTTCAGATTTAGATTTAATATTCATAATGAAAGATGAAAAATCAAAGGAAAATTTTTACAAAATCCCTATAAATATCTCCAAGGCTTTAACCTCATACACTAAAGAGGGAATACTTTATCAGATAGACTTAAGACTTCGCCCTTTTGGTAAAAAAGGAGAGCTAGCTCCAACTTTAAGTTTTTATAAAAAATATTTTGAAAGTGAAGCTAAACCTTGGGAAAGACTAGCTTGGACTAAAGCTAGATATATAGTCGGAAGTAAAAATTTAAAGGAAGAAGTAGAAAATTTAATAGAAAAATTTATTTTTAATAAGCCAGTTAACAAAGGTTTTGTAGAAGATATTTTAGAAATGAGATTTAAACTTGAAGGTATAACTAGGGAAACAAAAAATGAAATAGACATAAAGTTAGGTAAAGGTGGTTTAACAGATATAGAATTTTTAGCCCAACTAAAGATAATATTAGAAAAAGTTAGGGAAACAAACATTCTAAGTATAGTAAAAAAATTTTATCCTAATTTATTGAATGATTATTTATTTTTAAGGGAAGTTGAAGCAAGACTTAGGATGGTAAAAGGGATAGGTTTATCAAAAATATCTTTAAATTCTCCTTTTTTATACAGAATAGCACACTCTTTTAATAAGACAGATATAGAACTATGGAGGGAAATAATAGAAATAAAGGATAGAGTAAGAAAAACTTTCTTAAAGGAAATTAGAAAAATTTTAAATAAACAATCCAATTGAACCTATGGCTTTTTTTGAAAATATATATACTTTATATTAAACTATATATGTTATTATTCTAATATTATGAATAGTATAAATCTATATAAAAAAGAGAGAGGAAGTAATAATGGTAGACGAAAGGGAGTTATTAGAAAATAATAAATGGCAGGATGAAGAATTTTTAGAAGAAAATGCAGAATTATTAAAAGCTCTAGCACATCC
>JALSPY010000089.1 GCA_026985705.1 Hydrogenothermaceae bacterium
TTCTAACAGTCCAGAATTTTTAAATATAAACAATCCAGTTAAATCAGAAGAATAAAAATAAAGATATTTTCACCTTTTTTCTTTTTCCTTTTTATTACATCTTAAATAGTTTTCATTACATTTTAACTGGCATTTATAAATATCAAATTGATTTTCTAGTTTTAAACATCTGTTATAACACTTAAAGGATTTTTCATTACATATTGGCTTAGGTATATATTTAAGATAGTATTTTTCATAGTTCTCTGAAAAGGCTAATTTTACATATAAGATAAAGATAAAAAGAGATAAAAACATATTAAACTTCATTAGAAAATTCCCTTAATTTTTCTAAGACTTCGTAAGCTTTTCCACTGTAGATGCTTTCTTTAGCTAACTCAATACCTTCCTTAATACTCTTAACCTTTCCTACACTTTTTAATGCAAATGCAGAGTTTAAAGCTACAAAATCAGTTTTAGCAGTTTTATCTTTACCTTCTAAAATATCTAGAGCTATTTTTAAATTGTAATTAATATCTCCACCTTTTATTTCTTCCAAAGATGCACTCTTCAATCCAAAATCCTCAGGCTTAACTGTATATATATCTAAATTCCCATTATTTATTTCAGCTACAACACTGGGAGATGTTATAGAAACTTCATCTAAACCTTCAGTTCCATAAACTACATATCCTCTTTTTAATCCTAACTTAATTAAAACTTCTGCTATGGGCTTAACTAAACTTTCATCGTAAACACCAACTAATTGATAGTATGCACCTGTAGGATTTGATAAGGGACCTAATATATTAAAGATAGTTCTTATACCTAACTCCCTTCTCTGTCTTATAACATTTTTCATAGCTGGATGAAATATTGGAGCAAATAGGAAACCTAAACCTATTTTCTCTATAGCTTCCTTTGTTTTTTCTGGAGATAAATCAATTTTTACTCCTAAAGCTTCCATTATATCTGCACTTCCACATTTGGAAGAGACAGACCTGTTTCCATGTTTAGCAACCTTAACACCTGCCCCTGCAACAACAAAAGCAGTAATTGTAGAAACATTAAATGTGTCAACCTTATCACCACCTGTTCCGCAAGTGTCAACAAGATTAGACTTATCCTCTATATCTATCTTTACAGCTTTATCTCTCATAACTTTTGCTCCACTTGTTATCTCTTCAACAGTTTCACCTTTCATCTTCAATCCTACTAATATTCCGCCAATTTGTGTATCTGTTAGTTTTCCTTCCATTAGTTCATTAAATAAAAATTCCATCTCTTTAGCTGTTAAATCTTTTTTTTCTGTTAATTTTCTTATTAAATCCTTTATCATTTATCATCTCCTACATTTTATTAATAATCTTTATATATTTCTTCATAGATTTCTCCTATAAATTAGTTAATCTTCCCCTAAGTTCTTCTAATAACATTTCTAATCTTTTCCTTTTCCCAAACTCCTTTATTAACTTTACAATTTCATCAGAAGTCAATAGAGAAAATTTTATTTCTATATCTTTGGTTTCTATTAAAACTTTTCCAATCTTTCATCTCCTAAAATCTTTCAGATAATAAAAAATTCTACTATAAGATTTAGTCTACCAATAAAAAACCTTCAACAATTTTTAATATTAAAATATTAATCAAAACCTTTTAAAGAGGTATAGAAATGGATATTCAAAAATCAAGGGAGTTATTTAAAGAAGCTGAAAAATATTTAGTTGGTGGAGTTAACTCTCCAGTTAGAGCTTTTAAATCTGTTGAAGCAGAGCCTTTGTTTATATCTAAAGGAAAGGGAAGTAGAATTTGGGATATAGACGGAAACAGTTATATAGACTATGTTTTATCGTGGGGTCCATTAATACTGGGACACTCTAACGATAAGATAATAAATGCCATAAAAGAGATTTCTAATTATGGGACAAGTTTTGGAGCTCCAACAGAGATAGAAGTAAAGATGGCTAAAGCTGTAGTTGAGGCTGTTCCTTCAATAGAAATGGTTAGGTTTGTTAACTCAGGGACAGAGGCTACAATGTCAGCTATAAGATTGGCTAGGGGATATACAGGAAGAAAAAAGATTGTAAAGTTTGAAGGATGTTATCATGGGCATGTTGATAGTTTGTTAGTTTCTGCTGGTTCAGGAGTGGCTACATTTAGTATACCGGGAACACCGGGTATTCCTGAGGAGTTAGCTAACTTAACTATTGTATTACCTTACAATGATATTGAAAAGGTGGAGGAAGTTTTTAAAAAGTATGGAGATGAAATTGCCTGTGTAATTATAGAGCCTGTGGCTGGTAATATGGGAGTAATAGCTCCATCTAAAGAGTTTCATCAAAGATTAAGAGAGATTACAAGGGAGCATGGAGCTTTATTAATATGGGATGAAGTTATGACAGGTTTCAGATTAGCTTATGGAGGAGCTCAGGAGCTTTATGGAATAGAACCAGATTTAACAACTTTAGGAAAAGTTATAGGTGGTGGTTTACCTGTTGGAGCATATGGAGGAAAAAGAGAAATAATGGAAAATATAGCACCTGTAGGTCAGGTATATCAGGCTGGAACACTTTCCGGCAATCCTTTAGCTATGATGGCAGGTTTAAAACAGTTAGAGATATTAAAGGAAACTAATCCTTACAGTGAGCTTGATGAAAAAGGTAAATTTTTGGAAGATGGAATAAACTTTTTAATTGATAAGTATGGAGTAAAGGGAAGAGTAAACAGAGTAGGCTCAATGATAACTCTATTCTTCACTGATAAGGAAGTTAAAAACTTCTCAGATGCAAAGACAAGTGATTTAAAACTGTTTGCAAAATTCTTTAGAGAGCTTTTAAATAGGGGAATTTATCTTCCTGCATCTCAGTTTGAAGCTTGGTTCTTAAGCACAGCCCATTCTAAATCTGATTTAGAGGAAACTTTAAATAAAATAGAGGATGTATTTAAAATTCTTTAATCCTCTTCTTTTTCTTTTTATAGGTCATGGATAAAATAAAGCCTACATTAGTTGTAAGTAGCTGTCTTACAGGGGAAAATGTTAGATATGATGGAAAAGTTATAAAAAATCAGTTTGTAGAGAAGTTAAAAGATTATGTTAATTTAATACCTGTCTGCCCTGAGGTATCAATTGGTCTTCCAACTCCCAGAGATAAGATAGTTTTAGTTAGAGAAAACAAAAGTTATAAAGTTTATCAACCTTCAACTAGCATAGATTTTACTCAAAAATTGAGAGATTTTTCTTTTAAGTTTTTAAAGGGTTTAAAAGATGTAGATGGTTTTTTACTAAAAGCTAAATCTCCAAGCTGTGGTGTTTCTGGGACAAAATGTTATAAAAATAAAGATGGCTCTGGTTTTGTGGGAAGAAGAAGGGGAATTTTTGCTATAGAAACTAAAAAACTTTTCCGAAACTATCCCGTAGAAGATGAGTTAAAATTGGAAAATTTCTTTATTAAATATGACTTTTTAACTAAAGTTTATCTTATTCGTTATTTTAAAATATACGACATTGAAGAGTTTGTAGAGAAATATGGAAGAATTTTAAATATTTACAATAAAAAAAGAACAAAAATTTTCTTAAAAGCTCCATCTTTAGAAAATCTTT
>JALSPY010000090.1 GCA_026985705.1 Hydrogenothermaceae bacterium
ATTTGTTTATTCTGTAATTATCTATATTTCTATCCCACTACGTTCAGACAAAACCCGTTAAAGAATATTTATAAAAGAATAACGCTTTTAAACTTATTCTATTACCAAGTAGCCAATAAGTAATATACAATAGAATATCCCTAAACGCAAGTAATTTGCATTGACCCTCCAGTAATGCAAATATATTTTCTGTTATATTCTCGGAAATCCTTATTGCAAGCTAACTTACGCAGAAAATATATTTCTATTAAAAATGCAAAACTTAATGATAACTATTATTAATAAGTTAGAAACAAAGAAAATTTCTAATCTTTTCCTAATTCTTCTTCCATTATCTCTCTAAACTTTTCTAAAGAAATATCCTTACTGTTTATCTCAACTTTATAAACCGGAACTTTTATTCCTTCCTTCTTGAATTCTTCCCACATTCTTTTATATATATTACTTCTTAATACCCTTATCTGTCTCCAATGTTTAGCATTCATCCAGAATAAAAGATAAAAAAGATTATAGTAATCTTTCATTTCAAAAAACCATACTTGAGGTTTTGGGAAGGGTAGTATTAAACCTTTGAACTCTTGAGTTATATTCAATAGTATTTCCTCAACTTTTTTTATATCCGTGTCATAACCAACTTTAACGGGAATTCTTATTCTAACCTTATTATGGGAATATGTATAATTTATTATGTTCCCTGAAACAAAACTTGAGTTTGGAATTGCTATTTCAACTCCATCTGGAGTTTCAACAACTGTATTTATAACTCCAATCTCATTAACAACTCCAAATATAAAGTCATTAGGACTTCCTGCAAATTTTCCAGCTGAACCGGGAAGCTCTATAACATCACCTATCTTAACCTTTCTGTTAAATATAATAATAAAACCACTAATGTAATTGTTTACTATAGATTGAAGACCAAAACCAGCACCTATACCTAATGCTCCTATTAGTGGAATTAAAACTTTCCAAGTTATACCAAGAATAGAAAGAGATATTATAGATGCAAATAAAACTCCAAAGTTATATATAATTGCCTCTATTGGTGTTGGTCTAAATTCTCCTGTTTTTTTAAACTCCCAGTATCTTATCAGAGATTTTATAATAAATATTGAATTTAAAACAAATGTAAAAAATAGTATTGAAGCTGTTAAAGATGCAACTGAAATTTGTAAAACATCTGTCTTTACTATGTATAAATTGTTAAATAACTGTTCTAATTCATCTAAATGGATAAAACTTTTTAGAATAAAGTATGAAATAAATAAAAACATTATTGTGATAACTGTAAAAACTTGGTTTTTTATATTTTTAAACTGCCCCTCAAGTTTTGCAGCTAGAGGATTTAATAACTCATTTAGGTAATAAAGTGTAAATATATAAAAAAGAATAATAATTATTGCTAGAGATACTCCTATTAAAAGCTCCCTTGAGAGATTAATTATGTTTACTATCCATAAAAACCCTAAAACTATAACTATAAAGTTTATAAAGAGATAGTATTTAATTAAGAATTCTTTCAAAAGTTGATAATTACTAGGAATTCTTTTTGCCAAATTAGTTGTTAACATATAGACCACTATAGATATTGGAATAAGAGATAAAGTTTTAAAGATAACCATAAGGTTGTATTTTTTTCCTAAACTTATACCGAATTTATCTGATATATCTATAACAGCCAATATAGTTATATTTATAAAAGCTGTAAACATCACAAATTTAAATAATTTTCTGTTGGTAATATAGGCAATCTTAAATAAAAACTTTGTATTCTCGTAAATTAAAAAAAACAGAGTTAAATTTTCATAAATTGAGGAAATTATCTTTGTGTTGAATTTTAATTCCCACCATCTTATGGAAAAGTAGTAAAAAATTAGAATAACCGTAGATAAACCAGTCCTAAGATATATATAATATCTAGAACCTTTTAGATGCCTTTTTAAAAAATTTTTATAAAAGTAAAACCAAATAATTAAAAAAAATCCTAATAATAATGAAACAATTTCGTTTAGCCAGTTTTGTTGTAAATATTGGGAAAGTTCATTAAAAAAAACGTTTAACATTATCCTTAATTTGGAAATGAAATATAAACAAAGCTTAATCTAATTTAAGTTTGAAAGCAAGTATAGGGTCAACCTTTACATCGTTTATATAAATCCCAAAATGTAAATGTGGTCCAGTTGAGCGTCCAGTTGAGCCAACTTTTCCTATAGTCTGTCCTGCATTAACAAATTTACCTTCTTTTACCAAAATTTTATCTAAATGTGCATAAAGTGTGTATATTCCCAATCCATGATTTATAACAACAGTATTTCCTGTTAAGTAAAATCTTCTTGCTAAAACAACCTTTCCAGAAAGGGAAGCATAAACAGGAGTTCCCCTCCTTGCTCTAAAATCAACTCCCCAATGAATATATCTTTTTTTTCCATTTAGTATTCTTTTAGCTCCAAAAGGTGTACTTATTCTTAATACTTTCAAAGGTTTATGAAAATATCTTTCTTTATATAGCTTTTTTGTATAAATCTTTAAAGTTTTTCTTAGTAATCTATTTTCCCTTTTTATTCTCTCTAAAATTCTCCTTAGTTTTTCTTTATTCACTTTTCCTTTTCCTCTCTTTACCCAAATTCTTGAAACTCTATATTTTTTCTTTATTATCCTTAAATTTTTTTCATATATAATCTCTCCATCTTTCATAATGACTAAATAAGCATATCTATCCTTAAATCTTCTGTCTATTGCAAAGTAAGAAACTTTATCAATTATTGGGAAAATATACTCCTTATTACCTTTAAAATCTTCTATATACAGCTCATAAACACTATTTTTCTCTAAACCGTATATCTTTAACTTCCCAATATCTCCAGTGTAAAAACTATCTTTATTTATATAAATAGTTTCTGCTCTTAATGTAGAAAAAAGTATAAAAGCTAAAGCTATTAAAAGTAAAAAATATTTACCTCTAATTTTTTAAACCTCTTAAAAAAGATTTTATTATTATTTTAAATGAAAATATTAAAAAGTTCGTAATTAAATATTATTAACAACCAAATCCTCTAGACATTCTATAAAAAGCTCTGAGTTTTGAAGAGTAGGAATTCTCTTAAATTCCTTTATACCTATGTTTTCTGCAATCTCCCTATATTGAATATCAAGCTCGTAAAGTGTTTCTGAATGCTCCGAAACAAATGAAACAGGTATTATAGCTAACTTTTCAATTCCTTCTTTCTTTAGTCTAACAATTTCTTCATCAGTCATAGGCTCTAACCATTTAACAAAACCAACCTTACTTTGATATGCTAAAGAGTATCTATTGTTTGGGAAGAACTTCATTATAAGTTTTACAGTTTCTTCTGTTTGTTTTTGATATGGGTCTCCATTTTTAATTATCTTTAAAGGTAAAGAGTGAGCTGAAAATAAAAAATAGTATTCCTGATAGTTTTGTAAATGCTCCTTTATCTGTTTTACCATTGCTTCTATATACAACTTATGATTATGATAAGAATAGATTTTTTGAACAGGGAGATTTAGATTAAATTTTTTATAAACTCTATCAAACTCGTTAAAAGATGAGCCCGT
>JALSPY010000091.1 GCA_026985705.1 Hydrogenothermaceae bacterium
AATAATCTGGAAAGTTAAGGGCATTGATTTTATAGATTACAGCTTTCCAATATTCATCACCTTTTTTAATTTCTTCAGGAAGTTTTACAATTTCCTCTTTAGAAACAGGTTTACCTTTACCATATACACAGTATATTTTATAAAACTTCTTTACAAAGTTGTTTAATGCAGTTTCAGTTGCAGGACAGTAAGTTTTACATAACAGTTTTACTTCGTAAATTCCATCGTCTCCCTTTTTTTCTTTAACATCTCCAAGTAAATGAGAATATCTTTCTATATTTACATTACTTACTACGGTTTCCAGTTCCTTCAGAGAGACAGATGAATATTCTGATTTTGTAGCACAACCTTCAATTAGAGTTAGGAGGATTAATCCAGTAAAAAAGATTAAAAACTTTTTCATAACGGCTCCTTATCTTTACATTATTAAAAATTTTAAACCGTATAATTATATTATTACAATTACTATAATAAGAGGTTTAAGTTGAAAGTTGTTTTTTGGGGAACACCTGATTTTGCAGTAGAAAGTTTAAGGGAATTAGTAAACTCTGGACATGAGGTTATAACAGTAATAACTCAACCTGATAAACCTAGAGGTAGAGGAAAAAAATTATTACCTA
Source organism: Hydrogenothermaceae bacterium (assembly GCA_026985705.1). Taxonomy (GTDB): domain Bacteria; phylum Aquificota; class Aquificia; order Aquificales; family Hydrogenothermaceae; genus QNZC01. The sequence goes on from JALSPY010000091.1 coordinate 621, forward strand.
CGCCTGTTAAAGAGTTTGCTTTAAAAAACAACATCCCTGTTTTACAACCCGAAAAAGTAAAAGGTAATAAAGATTTATATGAGAAGTTAAAAGCTTTATCTCCAGATATATTCGTTGTAGTTGCCTACGGAAAAATACTACCTAAAGAGATAATAGAAATTCCCAAATATAAAACTATAAATGTTCACGCTTCATTACTTCCGGAGTATAGAGGCTCAGCCCCCATTCACAGGGCTTTACTTGATGGGAAGGATAAAACTGGAGTTTGTATTATGGAGATAGTGGAAGAGTTAGATGCAGGGGATATATACGAATGTAAGGAAGTGGAGATAAAAGAAGAAGATGATATAGTTTCACTTCACGATAAACTTGCAAAGGAGGGAGCAAAACTTTTAGTTAAAGTTTTAAAGGACATAGAAAAGGGAAAGGCTAAAAAATTTAAACAGGATGATACAAAAAGTAGTTATGCTAAACCTATAACAAAGGAAGAGGGAAAAATTAACTGGGAAAAATCTGCTAGAGAAATATTCAATCAAATAAGAGCTTTAAAGGTTTGGCCTAAAGCTTTTACGAAGTTTAGAGACAAAGAAATAAAAATATTGTCATCTGAGATTGTTGATGAAAATTCGCTAGGTAATATAGGGGAAATAGTTAAGATAGAGAAGGGAAAAGGCTTTGTAGTTCAAACTGGTAGAGGAAGACTGTTAATAAAGGAAGTTCAGTTTCCAAACTCTAAAGCTATATCTGGAGATGATGCTGTAAGAGGTTATCACATAAAAGTAGGAGAAAGGTTTGAATAGTTAGGTATAAATTTTATGTTTTAATAATCAAGCTGAAAATTAACTTTTAAAGAGGAGGTATGAATTGAAATTAAATATAGGAATAGTTGGACTTCCAAATGTAGGTAAATCTACTATATTTAATGCTTTAACTGAAACAGGAAAGGCTGAAGTTGCAAACTATCCATTTTGTACCATTGAGCCAAATGTTGGTATTGTTAACGTTCCAGATGAGAGACTTTATAAACTTGCAGAAATGGAAAATTCTAAAAAGATAACTCCCGCCACAATTGAGTTTGTAGATATAGCAGGTTTAGTAAAGGGGGCAAGTAAAGGGGAAGGATTAGGTAATCAGTTCTTAGCTAATATAAGAAATGTATCAGCTATAGCCCATGTTGTAAGATGTTTTGATAATAGCGATGTTGTCCATGTTGAAGGCTCAGTAAATCCTGTTAGGGATGCAGAAATTATAGAAACAGAGCTTATACTAGCTGATTTACAAACTGTTGAAAAAAGATTAGAAAAAGTTTCAAAACCTGCAAAATCAGGTGATAAAAAAGCCAAATACGAAGTAAAAGTTTTAGAAAAGGCAAGAGAAATTTTAGAAAATCTGGAGCCTCTAAGAACGAACTTAGACAAATTTGGTGAGGATGAAATCGATTACATGAAAAAAACCATATTTCCGTTAACTATTAAACCTCTTATGTATATAGCAAATATAAATGAGGAAGATTTACCAGAAGGTGAGAATAATCCTTATGTAAAAGCAATAAAAGAAAAAGCAGAAAAGGAAGGTTCTCCCGTTGTTGTGTTATCAGGTAAAGTTGAACAGGAGCTCATAGAGCTTCAACCTGAAGAAAGAAGAGAATTTTTAGAAGCTTTAGGTCTTTCAGAACCGGGATTAAATAAGATGATTAGAACAGGCTACAAACTTTTAGATTTAATAACTTACTTTACAGCAGGGGAGAAAGAGGCTAGAGCTTGGACTATAAAAAAAGGAACAAAGGCACCTCAAGCGGCAGGTGAAATACATTCAGATTTTGAAAGAGGTTTCATATCTGCAGAAGTAATAAATTATGATGAGCTTATTAAAGTAGGCTCTTTACAGAAAGCTAAAGAAATGGGACTTGTAAGACTGGAAGGAAAAGATTACGAAGTAAAGGATGGTGATGTAATACATTTTAGATTTAATGTTTAAGAAAACGAACTATATTTATTTATGTAGTTTTAATTTTTATTTTGAGGTTTCAGCCATGATTTTTAAAAATAGGGAGGAGGCTGGAAGACTATTAGCAAAAGAAATATTAAGAAAGTTTAACGGTAAATTAAAAAAGCCTATCGTTGTTGCTATTCCAAGAGGTGGAGTTGTGGTTGCTGAACCTATAGCCAAAGTTTTAAATGCTCCATTAGAAATCGTTTTGGTAAGAAAAATAGGAGCACCTTTTAATGAGGAAATTGCTATAGGGGCAATCACTGAAGACGGAGATATATTGATGAACCCTGAGATAACTACGGATGTTACTGTTAAACTTGGAATAACAGATGACTATATATATCAAAAATCTAAAGAGGTATTAGAAATTTTAAAGAAAAGGAAGAAGCTATATGGTAGCTCATTAAAGGATTTAAATATAAAAGGTAGAGATGTGATTTTGGTTGATGATGGAGTAGCTACAGGATTAACCACTGAAGCTGGAATATTATCAGTTAGAAATTTATCACCACACAGAATTATTTTAGCCATTCCTGTAATACCATATGAAAAGTATAATGAGTTGAAAAAACTTGTTGATGAGCTAATTGTTTTAGATAAACCTGTTAACTTTACAGCTGTAGGCCAGTTTTATGATGATTTTTCTCAAATTACGGATACAGAGGTATTAGAAATCTTAAATAAATACAGAAATTAGAACTATTTCTCCTCTGTAGATAACCCTTCCAACTTCATATCATAAGTTGTCATACTCCAGATATATATAGGATATTTATCCATTATTAGAACAGCTCCTTTCAAATTTTTTAATCCAAGAAACTTTAAACCACCTTCTTTTTTATTTCTGTCGTATAGATAATAAATATTGCATTTTCCATTTGCACTAATAATCACTTTATTATTTTCAACCCTTTGACAATCTCCAGAGATAACTATACCCTTAATGTTTCCTTTATTATCTATTTTAAATAAAGGTTTGTAATCCTTACCTTCCTTTATTAAGTTTATGTTACCTAAATTAAGAATAAAAGGTTTAAAAGTTTCATTTTTGAACTTTAAGTAAACATCCCATCTATCTGTCCCAAGATTAGCCTTCTTATCCTCCTCTGTTTCATAAACAGGTCTAGCCTCAAAGTAGTAAAGTTTAACTCCTTTGTATATAAGAGGTAGATTTAGTGAAAACCAAACTAAATTTTCTAAATCTTTATTTATTATTTCTTGAATTCTTCTTTTCAATTTTTCACTTTCTTCCTTTGCATACTCAGGAATGATTTTTAAAACACTTCCCCTAAATATCTTTAATATGTCATTTTTTTTATCAAATGATACTGCAAAAAATCTTTTAGCTTCAGGAAGATAACAGAACATAAAAATATCTTCCGAAAGTTTATAATATTTCTTTAAAATTGAGAAATTGATTTTATAGTCTCTTTCTAAATATTCTTTAAGATAAATATCAGGAAAATCATTAGATTGGAGTTGATTATATATCATATAACTCAATTTTCTATCTAGAATAGGGTCCAAAATATCTAATTTTCCCCGTCTTTCTAAACAGTTATCTTTGAAAACTTTAAGAAAATAATTATCTAGGTTTTTTACATTTTTTTCCAACAGTTTTTTCTTTTCCTTATCTAATTTTACATATAAACTGTTTTCTTCTGTCTTTATTACTTTACCAAATAATGTTGAGAGATATATTTCATCTTTGCTTATACTTTGATGAACTGTCTTTTCAAAATCTTTAAAAATTTTTTCTTTAGTTGCACAACTGTATAGAATTACAAAAGATATAAAGAAAGTAAATAAAATAAATTTAAAAAACTTCAACCTCTACACCTTTTTTATCTATTTCTAAAATTTTATAGTCTGAACTTATACCAACTTCTGAAAAAGCCTCCCTCATAGCCTCTCCAATTCTTTCAAAATTTCTGTTTGATATTGCAACTATTGAACTACCAGCTCCACTTAAGGAAACCCCTAAAGCTCCCTCTCTGTATGCATTATCTATAACTTTATAAAAGTTAGGTATAAGCTTCTCTCTATAAGGTTGATGTAATTTGTCTTCCATAGCAACCTTTAATAAGTCGTATTTTCTATTCTGTAATGATGAAATAAATAGAGCTACCCTTTGAAGATTAAAGACTGCATCTTTTAAAGGAACAGTCCTTGGTAGAACTTTTCTAGCTTCTTCCGTAGATAACTCTAAATCGGGAATAACAACTATAAATTTTAACTCATCTGGAAAATAAAGTTTTTGATAGTATGTTTCATTTTCTTCCTTTAAAGCGGTAATAAATCCTCCTTTAAAAGTTGGTAGTAAATTATCAGGATGGTTTTCAAATTTGTATGCTATCTTAAAAAAATCTTCATCACTTAACTCTTTATTAAGAATTTTATAACCTGCTACTATTCCGGCAACTATAACTGATGCACTACTACCTAATCCCCTTGATACAGGTATATTTACAATCTGTTTTACTTTAAATTTTATTTCATCCTCTCCATTTATCTTTAAAGTTTCCTTAAAAACCTTGAAAAAAAGATTTTTTTCTGGATTTTCAAATTCCTCTATCTTTGGAATAGTTATTATTTCGTCCTTATCACTTTCCTCTAAATAAATCTCATTATATAAACTTAATGCTATTCCTAATGTATCAAATCCAGCTCCCAAGTTAGCAGTAGAAGCAGGAACTTTAACTTTAATTTTCATTACCTTCCTCCTTTGATACCAAATACAAAAATAAATTTAAAAAATGAAAAAAAAGTGAAAAGGGGTTATATATTTGAAAAGATTATTTCTTGGGCAGTTTTCACACCTTTTCCTAAATCTACCTTATAACCTAACTTATTTAGAGCTAGCTCTAAACCGGAGATTATCTGTAAAACATCCATAAAATCAAAATATCCCATATGTGCAATTCTAAATATTTTTCCTTTAAGATGGTCCTGTCCACCAGCAACTCTAAAACCTATCTTAAGTAATGTTTTTCTTAAATCATCTGCATTTATTCCATCTGGAGAATAAACTCCCGTAGCAGAATTTGCAGGACTTTCAGATAAAAGTTTAAGCCCTAAAGATTTTACAGCTTCACGGGTAGCTTTCGCCATTATCTCATGTCTTTTAGCTAACTCTTCCAATCCTTCATCTAGTATTAAAGACAAACTTTCATTTAAGGCTATTATTAAATTTATAGCTGGCGTATATGCAGTTTGTCCTTCAGACTGTTTTTTGCTCTCCTTTTTAACATCAAAGTAATACTTTGGTAAATCGCTTATATCTAATCTTTTCTCTGCTTTTTCAGAATAGTATAAAATACTTAATCCCGGTGGCAACATTAAAGCCTTCTGTGAACCTGTTATAAGCACATCTACACCAAGTCTCTCAGGATATACCTCATAAACTCCAACAGATGTTATTCCATCAACCACAACAATACAATCCTCTAAAGATTTAGCTAAATCTCCTAGATACTTAACATCGTGATATGTGGTTGTTGAGGTTTCAGAATGTTGAACCAATATTCCCTTTAAATCTTTATTATTTTCTATAATTTCTTTTACTCTATCTTTATTGTATGTTTTTCCCCACTCTATCTCATAATTTATAGGATTTAATCCAAAAGTTTTTGCTAACTCATACCATCTCTGACCAAACTTTCCAGCATTAATTATTAATACCTTGTCTCCTTTACTGAAGAAATTTAAAACTGATGCTTCCATACTTCCTGTCCCAGAAGAAGCAAAAACTAAAACATTTCTCTCTGTTTTTAGTAATTTCTTCAATTTTTCTTTTGTTTCTTTAAATATTTTTGTAAACTCAGGTGTTCTGTGATGTATAATCTGTTGACCTAAGGCTTTTATTACTTGTGGTGGTAAAGGAACAGGTCCAGGTGTAAATAATCTCTCTTTTACAAGCATACAATAAACCTCTAAAAAATTAATTTTTATGAAAATTATCTTATCAAACTTTAAATGGAAGTAGATATGTTAGAGCTAGCCTGATTGAATATGCTTTAATTTTTGCTTTACCCTAATTTTCAATCTAAAAAATTTAAAATTTGTGAAAATAACAACTCATAAAATTTTATAGCTTTCTAATTGATTTTATATCAATCTTCGTTAAATGTATACGCTCAAGAAAAAGGTAAATACCTATTTAAAAAGATAAAAAAAGTATGTAGGTGTTTATCTTCTCTTTGAACTTATACAGTATGTTTTTGATGTCAACAGCTTTCTTATTTTATGAAATAGCTGTATTAATTGTTATATTAATCTTGCTTTGTAAATTTTTTACAAGCTCTTTGGGAAATTAACAAAAAAAATTTTATAATTTTTTGGGAATTTATAAAAAATTTAGGAGGTTTTTATGTTTGACGGTTATCTAACTTTAGGAGATATTGATGTTAAAGGAAAGAGAGTTTTAGTTAGAGTTGATTATAATGTACCTCTTGATGAATTTGGAAATATTGTTGATGATGTAAGAATAAGAGAAACAATCCCTACAATAAATTATCTCCTTGATAAGAATGCAAAGGTAATACTTGCATCCCATTTAGGAAGACCTAAGGGAGAAAGAAATCCGAAGTATTCTCTTAAACCTGTTGCAGAGAGATTGAAAAGACTTCTACAAACAGAAGTTAAATTTGCACCTGACTGTGTAGGTGAAGAAGTGGAAAAAATGGTTAATTCAATGAAAGAAAAAGAGATAATCTTACTTGAAAACTTAAGATTTCATAAGGAAGAGGAGGAAAATGATCCTAACTTTGCTAAAGCTCTAGCATCTTTAGGAGATATATATGTTATAGATGCTTTTGGAACTTGTCATAGAAAACACGCCTCAATGTATGGAATAAAGGATTTTATCAATCCTGTTGTAATGGGATTTTTATTGGAGAGAGAATTAAAGTATTTTGAGCAGGCTCTAGTAAATCCAGAGAGACCTGTTGTAGCTTTCATAGGTGGTGCTAAGGTTTCCTCTAAATTAGGAATAATAAAACATCTATTAAACAAAGTTGATAAGATTTTTATCGGTGGGGCTATGGCTTTCACATTTATTAGAGCTATGGGATACCATACAGGAAGCTCATTAGTTGAAGAGGATATGTTTGATGAAGCTCTGTATGTTTTAGAGGAAGCTAAAAAGAGAGATGTTAAATTTTATCTACCTGTTGATTTTGTATGTGGAAAGGAAATATCGGAAAAAACTCCAGTTATAGAAGTTCCTTGGCAGGAAATAAATGATGGTTGGATAGGATTAGATATAGGAAAGGCTTCAATACAGTTAATAAAAGAGATTATAAAAGATGCCCAAACTATAGTTTGGAATGGTCCAATGGGGGTTTTTGAGATAGACCAATTTAAAACAGGAACATTCAGTTTAGCCCATGAGATAGCTAACTCTCCTGCTTTATCAATAGCAGGTGGTGGTGATACAGATTATGCTATCCACAGGGCAGGTGTTGTTGATAAAATAAGTTATATATCAACAGGTGGTGGAGCATTCTTAAAACTGCTAGAAGGAAAAACTTTACCTTGTCTAAATGCAATAACTAAAAAAACTCTTAGATAAGATTAAAGTTTAAAATAACTTAGAAAAACAAATCCCAAATACTTTTATTTTCTTTTTCCTCTTCCTTATTATATTCCTCTTCATAATCTTCATAATCAACTGAATTAGAATTATCTATATCCCAAACAAAATTATTATCTTTTTCTTCTTCCTCCTCAACTTTAGGTTTTGTATAAATATTTCCTGTTATTTCAGAGACATCATATCCACTAAATTTGGAAATGTATTCAGTTATAGGTGTTCCGTATCCATCTCTTGGAATAACTCTCCCGTTTGATTTTAAAAACTTTTTAACATTTCCAGCTCCTAACAGATGAGCTCCACCTATTAATCCGCTTTCTGTTATGTATATACCCCTAATTGTTTTACCTATATATTTATTTAATCCTAGTGCTTTTAAATACCTCCAAGTTTTTCTATGGTATTCTCTGATAGCATTTTCCTGAGCTCTAGGATTATTTAAGAAATCTTCTTTGCTCCAAACTCCATCTTTTCCTGTCCACTCACCTATCCAGTCATTTCTCCTTGTAGGGTCTCCTTTGTAATACCCAGCATCTTTTAAAGCACTTTCTCCCATTTGATACTTTCCTAAATATCCGTATGTATTCTCTATATTATATCTACCTCCACTTTCTCTATATCCTAATGCTTTCAAAAAATCCCTATAATTTCCTTTATACATCTTTACACCTTATTTTATTTTTTTGAAAATATACTAAAAATAGCTCTAAATATGCTTAATATTATGTCAAATAAACCTCCAGACTTTTTATCTTCTTTCTGTTTTTGAGGTTCTTCATATGTTGGTATATCATCAGATGATGGAATATCCCACTCAAATCCAAGCTCTTCCTGTAGTTTTTTCTTCTCTTTCGATGAAATACTAACATTTCCAGTAATTTCAGAAATATCGTATCCGCTGAATTTTACAATATATTCAGTTATTGGTGTTCCATATCCATCTTTAGGTATATCTCTACCACCAGATTTTAAAAATCTAGCTAAACTCCTTACTCCTACTAAGTGAGCTCCCCCCAATAATCCACTTTCGGTTATGTATATACCTGCTACAGTTTTTCCAACATACTTATCTAAGTCTAATGCTTTTATATACTTCCAAACCTTTCTATGATATTCCCTAATTGCATTTTCCTGAGCCTGAGGATTATTTAAGAAATCTTTTTTACTCCAAACTCCATCTTTTCCTGTCCACTCTCCTATCCAGTCATTTTTTCTAGGTGTGCTATCTCCCTTATAGTATCCTGCATCTTGAAGAGCCATCTCACCCATTTGATATTTTCCTAAATATCCATAACTATTCTCTATATCGTATCTTCCACCACTTTCTCTGTATCCTAATGCTTTTAAGAAATCTTTATAACCTCCCTTATAATTACCTGACATAACACCTTCCTCCAATTACATATTTTTTACCATTGTATTTTAAAATTAATTCATCATTTACTATTAAATCCCTATAACCGTTAGTTTTTGTTTTTGAAAGATAGAAGTAATCCATATTTTGAATTAGTAAAGCCACATTTATAGGTTTATATTTATCTTTTCTGTATATGTAAATATATAATGGACAACCTCCAGTCCCACAGAACATACCAGAATTAACAATTAAAACTATATCTTTTTTTCTATCACCATTTAAATCGACAGTTGCTATAAGGAAATTTTTTAATTCTAATGATAAACCTAGATTTTTTATATCTTCTAGACTTATATCTTCTTCCTTTAAAAATTCATTAAAGATTTTTGCGGTTATATTTTTAACTTTTTCGTTATCTCCAGATGTAAAATAAACCTTTTTCAATATTGGACAAGGCTTTAATTTTTTTATTCCTAAATTTTCAGGTTTTAGATTTTTTGCAGAAAGAATAACTTCAGCATTTACAAAAGAATTTATATCTTTCTTTACAGCTTCAGCCAATACTTTTAGCTCTTCCTCTGAGAGTTTTCCTATCGGAATTTTCACAAAATCATAATCACTCTCTATAAGATAAACTCCAAAAATTTTATTCTCCTCAGGTGAAAATAAGAGATAAACCATTTCTGTATCGCAGAAATGAGGTTTACAAAAGGTTATATAAACATATTTTTTCCCATTTATACTTACTATCTTATTTTTTACTCCAACTGCAGACATATTTCTAATCCAAGGAATATTTCTAAGCCTTCCTAGAGCCTTTATATATAAACTTTTAAATTTCTTATCCTTTAACAATTCCCACGGATAGCTTAGATATTTTTCGTATATATCCTTTTCTTCCTCTGTAAGTTTAACTTTTTCTTCCTCTTTTTTTTCCTCTTTTTCTTCTTTTGAGCTGAGAGCTTCAACGGTTGTTTTTTCCTTTTCCTTTTTTTCCTCTTTATAAACTTCTTCCTGTTTTGCTTTTTCCTTACTCTCCCTTGCTTTTTTCTCTGATGAACAGGAATTTAGATTAGGTAATAAAGCTATATATAAAATTAGAATTAAAGATATATATCTTTTCATCATTATTTTCCACCATAAATTTTAGTAGTTGTAAATTAATCTTACCTATAAGAAAGAATTTGTAAACTATGTTAGAATTTTATTTTAACAGAAAAGTTTGTCTAAGGACAAAAATAGCAAAAAGAATTTATTTAAACTTTTTAATGCCTTTTAATACCACTCCTGATTTAAAATAATTCTTATGAAGATAATAAATAGAAATAAAAAAAATAGACTTTAAAACATTACTTATGTGATGGAAATATTTAGAAAGAAAGAAGATTTAAATTATTAAAATGGAAAGCAAATCAGCTAATTCATTATAAATTTAAAGATTAAGATTATTCAATGTTTGTTATCTGATTGATTTATAATTGATTATATTAATTTTTATCGTTGAATTTGAGGAGGCTTTATAAGTTGGATTGGAAGGATACATTGAACTTACCGAAAACAGATTTTCCGATGAAAGGAAATTTACCGAAAAGAGAACCAGAATATTTAAAAAAATGGGAAAATATAGATTTATATAAAAAAATTAGGGAAAAAAGAGAAGGTAAAGAAAAATTAATATTACACGATGGTCCTCCATATGCAAATGGACATATCCATTTAGGACATGCTTTAAATAAAGTTTTAAAGGATATAATCGTTAAATTCGCAAATATGACAGATAAAGATGCTCCCTTTGTTCCCGGTTGGGACTGCCACGGATTGCCTATAGAACGACAAGTAGAGAAAGAATTAAAGAAAAAGAAAATAAATAAAGATGATATATCTAAAGCAGAATTCAGGAAACTTTGTAGAGAGTATGCATTAAGATTTGTTGAAATACAGAAAGAAGAATTTAAAAGACTTGGAGTTTTAGGAGACTGGGATAAACCTTACTTAACATTAAGGCCATCATATCAAGCTCAAGAAGTTAGGGAGCTTGGTAGAATTTTTAGTAAAAAGGTTGCATATAGAGGGAAAAAACCTGTTTATTGGTGTATTTATGATAAAACAGCTGAGGCAGAAGCCGAAGTTGAATACCAAGATAAAAAAGACCCTTCAGTATATGTAGCATTTGAGCTTATAGAACCACCTTTTGATATAAATGAAAAAACATACTTGGTGATATGGACTACTACCCCTTGGACTTTACCTGCAAATTTAGGGGTAATGGTAAATCCAGAGTTTGATTATGTTTTCTTGAAAGCTGAAAATCAAAAGGTTTATGTTGTTGCTAAGGAGTTATTGGAAAACTTTAAAGAAAAAGTTGGATTGAAAGGAAGTATTATAAAAGAAGTAAAAGGTAGAGATTTAGAATTTTTAGAGTATAAACATCCATTTATAGATAGAGTTTCTAAAGTTTATCTCTCTGAATTTGTTGAGTTGGGAACAGGAACAGGATTGGTTCATATGGCACCGGGACACGGTCAGGAAGACTATATAATAGGTCAAAGGTATGGAGTGGAAGTTTTTGCTCCCGTAGATGATGAGGGAAGATTTACAGAGGAAGCTCCTGAATTTATACAAGGTTTAAGAGTTTTTGATGCAAATGAAAAAATAGTAGAAAAATTAAAAGAAGTGGGAGCTTTACTACATTATGAAGTGATAAAACACTCATATCCACACTGTTGGAGATGTAAAAATCCAGTTATATTTAGGGCTACTCCCCAGTGGTTTATATCTATGGACAACATTCTTGAAAATGGAAATAACCTAAGAGGAGAAGCTTTAAAAGAGATTGAGAATGTTAAATGGTTTCCTGAATGGAGTAAAAACAGAATTAAATCAATGGTTGAAAACAGACCAGATTGGTGTATTTCCAGACAGAGAAGCTGGGGAGTTCCTATAACTGTATTTTACTGTAAAAAATGTGGAAATATTATAAATGATGAAAAAATATTTGAGTATATAGCAAATTTAATAGAGAATTATGAATTTGGAGCAGATTTATGGTTTGAAAGAGATATTAAAGAGTTATTACCTGAGGGGACTAAATGCCCTAAATGTGGAAGTGAGGAATTTGAGAAGGAAGAGGATATATTAGATGTTTGGTTTGATAGTGGTGTTTCCCATTCAGCAGTTTTAAGAACAGGTTTCTGGAAAGAGTTAAGATGGCCAGCTGATATTTACTTGGAAGGTTCAGACCAGCATAGAGGGTGGTTCCAATCATCTTTACTTGAAAGTGTAGCTTCCTACGGTCAAGCTCCTTACAAAACGGCTATAAGCCACGGCTTTACTTTAGATGAAAAAGGAAGAAAAATGTCTAAATCTCTCGGAAATGTAATTCCTCCTGAAAAGATTATTAAGATGTATGGAGCAGATATTCTTAGACTTTGGGTTGTTTCTGAAGACTATACAGAAGACATAAAAGTTGGAATGAACTTAATAAAAGCAATAGCTGATGATTACAGAAAGATAAGAAACACTTTTAGATACTTTTTAGGAAACCTCTACGATTTCAACCCTGAAACAGATAAAGTTGATTATGAAGAGCTATTAGAGATAGATAGATGGATGTTATCTAAACTCCAAAGAATAATAGAAAGTGCTTTAGATAACTATCAGAACTATAAGTTTTATAAGATTTATCACGAAGTAAAGAGATTTATGATTGTTGATTTATCAGCTATATATTTAGATATTTTAAAAGACAGACTTTACGTTTATGCTCCAAACAGCATAGAAAGAAAATCGGCTCAAACTGTTTTATATGAGCTTTTAAGCTCTTTAGCGAGACTTTTAGCTCCTATATTAAGCTTCACAATGGAGGAAGTTTGGGAGCATTTAAGAAAGATAAATCAAAATGCTGAAGAAAGTATTCATCTAGAATTAATGCCTACTGTGAAAAGAGATTACATAGATACTAATCTAGAGGAAATCTATGAAAAACTTTTAAAGGTTAGAAAAGATGTTTTAAAAGCTTTAGAGGAAGCTAGAAAACAGGATTTAATAAGACACCCTTACGAAGCTAAAATTCTTTTAAAACTTCGTCAAGAGTATAGAGATATAATTTTAGATAGA
>JALSPY010000092.1 GCA_026985705.1 Hydrogenothermaceae bacterium
ACAGCTACCCTTCCACCAGCAGTTCCTAAAAATGTTAGAAAATCTTTGCTCACATCAAAACCTCTAAAACAAATGTTCTATAAGACTTTTCAATCCAGTATTTAGAAATTTCTTTTAAGTATTCATTCATATAACTATACCTTCTTTTTTTATATTAGATAGGATATTAAAAAATTTTTGAGTTTTCTAGTTCATTTTTCTCTATTACAATTAGTCTAAAAACAATGTTATATTTTATTTCTATTTCCGTTGCTAGTCTATTATTTTATATTTACATAACCTAATAGACCAAAAATGCCCATTAAAGATATATGTTATAATTAAATTAAAATATTTTTAAAATCCTAAAATCTATTAGAAAGTGAAATATAAGTTTAAACCGAACGAATATATCTTTTTGAAAAAAAACAAACACAAAGTTTTTAGCAAATTAAGAATAATAAAATTTTTTCTATACAACCTATTAGAAAATGAAAACAATCCATATAATCAAATATATAACATACTAGCATTATTCTTAGTAATAACTTCCTCTGTAGGAATAATTCTAGAAATCATCGTTGGGGTTAAAGCAGTACCACCAGATTTAAGAGATATATTAGACACTTATGAAGAGATAGCTTTAATATTTTTTACAATAGAATATCTAACTAGGTTGTGGGTAGTTTCGGATTTTATAGATGATTTTGAGGAAAGCTATATAAAAAATAATAAACTACCTAAAAGTAAAAGAATTTTAAAAGCTTTAAAAGATGCTATAAAACCTAAATTAAAATGGATGATAACTCCATACGCTATTATAGACCTAATAGCTATTATTCCTATAATAAGACCTTTAAGAGTTTTTAGATTACTTTTAGCACTTAGACTGCTTAAGATAATAAGATATTCAGGGGCTTTAAAAAGTTTAGTTTATGCCTTTAAAGAACATGCTTTCCTATTCCTTTTTATATTTTCAACAATAATAGTTTGGGTAGTAAGCTTTTCTACAACTGTATATATTATTGAATACAACAAGGGTAGTCAAACATTTCAATCTTTTGAAGATGCTTTATACTGGGGAGTAGTTACAATATCAACAGTAGGATACGGTGATATATATCCAGTTTCAAAGGAAGGCAGATTTATAACTGCAATAATGATAGGTGGAGGAATTATACTTGTTGCCGCTCTAACTGGTATATTCTCAGCATCTTTAGTAAGTAGATTAATGGCTATAAGGGAGGGAAGTTTAAAAATGCCTAACTTAGAAGAGCATATAGTAATCTGTGGATGGAATGAAACATCAGAGGAGATTTTAGAACAGATAATAAGGAATAAACTACATACAGAAAAACCGGTAGTCTTAATAACTAACATACCTAAAAGTGAGTTGGGAATTGAACTACCTAAAAGTATCATTTATAAAAAGGGTGATTTTATACAGGAAAATATCCTATTGGAAGTTGGGATTGAGAAAGCAGAGCATATAGTTATAGTTGCAGAAAGAGAAGAAGGATTGTCTGAAAGAAATATTGATGCAAGAACTGCATTAGTATCAATGCTGGTTAGAACATTAAACCCAAAGGCAAATCTTTATGTGGAAGTTTTACTTGATGAAGATGCTCACATCTTTAAAAAGAGAATAAATATTCAGGAAGTAATTATTCATGGACAGATTTTAGGAAAGATTTTGTTTGCAAGTATGATAAACCCCGGTATGACAGCCTTAATCAATTCCTTTATTGATAAAGAAAAAAGAATGAGGAAGTTAAAGATTACTGAGTTTGGAGAAATAGAAACCTTCGGGGAGCTTTTAAAACTATCCAGAAAATATAACCATCTTCCTTTAGCAATAGAAAGGGAGGGAGGAGTTATAATAAATCCAGCTGATAATTTTAAACTTAAGAAGGAAGACTATGTGTTTTTAATTCCAGCTTCTAATCTTTGACTCCCCTATTCATCTAATACTATATCAACTGGCTTTTTAGCCACTATAGTTGCTATGGCATGTTTATAAACTAAAATTTCTCTAATTCCGTCTCTTAAAAGTATTGTAAATTGATCATAGAACTTAATTTTGCCTTCAAGTTTAATTCCATTAATAAGATAGATATTAACTTTTATCTTTTCTTTTCTTACAGTATTTAAAAATGTTTCCTGCGGTCTTTTTCTTATAGTCATTCTCTTTTATCCTTCTATTTTTTTATTGAATAAGTATTATATAGGTTTAACAAGATTGAGGCAACAGCAAGATAAGCGTATATCTAAACAAAAAACCTTTTAACTCTCTTAGATATACCGCACATAATTTCATAGGGAATTGTCCCGGATAAATTAGCTATATCTGAAAATCTTATCTCTTTATCCCCACTCTTACCTATAATTATAACTTCATCTCCCTCTTTAACTTCACTTTCAAAATTATCTATATCTACCATAATCATATCCATAGTTATATTTCCTAAAATCTTTGCAAATCTTCCATTTATAATGACCTTACCTTGGTTTGATAACTTTCTTGGTAAACCATCAGCATATCCAAAGGAAACTGTAGCTATATACATATCCCTATCAGCCTTAAATGTTCCACAGTAAGAAACTTTATCTCCTTTTTTTAATTTTTTTTTAGATATAACTTTAGCTTTTACAGACATTATGTTTTCAATCTTTACTGGAAAGTTTTTTACAGGTTTTTCTCCATACAGAGCTAAACCGACCCTGACAGCATTACATATATCACAGTCATACATTAAACCTGCCGAGTTTTGAATGTGTATAAATTCTGGGAGAATACCAAAATTTTTTAATGATAATAAAATTTTTTTGAATTGATTTATCTGATAATTAGTAAATTCTTTGTCTATATCTGCAGAGGGAAAGTGAGACATTATACCTTCAATAAGTATATTTTCTCTCTTTACAAAACTTACAATACTTTCTATATCAGATTTATAAAATCCTAGTCTATGCATACCAGTATCAAAATTTATATGAATTTTCTTTACTTTTAACTTTTTAACTAATTCAAGTTGTGAAAAGTCAGATATAATGGGAGTCAAATGAAAACTATTAAACATTTCTACTTCTGACGGTAATATACCACCTAACACAAGAATATCTTTTTTTACCCCTGCCTCTCTAATTTCTTTACCTTCTAATGCGGTAGCTACACATAATTTTTTAACATAATTTTTCTCTTCTAAAATTTTAGATATATCCCTCGCACAGTGTCCGTAAGCATCTGCTTTCACTACAGCAAAAATATCTTTTCTTATAAATTGATAAATATTTTTTAAATTTTTTTTTAATGTTTTCGTATCTATTTCAGCCCAGCTTCTAAAAAGCAATTAATTATCCCTTATTTATAATTAACTTTGTATTATTATAATTCAACTATCTGCATCTCTTATCCCTAATCAGAAAAAGTTTAAAAACAGATAAAGAGAAACTTTGTATTTATTTTATCTCCTTCTCCTTTTTCTTTTCTATCTGATTTGATTACAGGT
>JALSPY010000093.1 GCA_026985705.1 Hydrogenothermaceae bacterium
TAATCTGTGGGCATCTTTGGGACTATCATTTATCCCTTTAATTAAAACATACTCTAACATTATTCTATAACCTGTTTTTACAGGTAAAGAGTTCAGTAATGCCATTAAATCTTCTAATCTGTTTGTTTCACTTATAGGCATTAAAAACTCTCTCGTTTTTTGGTCAGATGCATTTAAAGATATTGCCAATCTAACCTGTGGAAATTCTTTATCAGAATACATTCTTTTAATTTGAGCTATGATACCACTTGAAGATATTGTGATTTTTCTGTTGGATAAACCTATCATCTTATCATCTGTAAATATCTGAACTGCTTTTTTCACATTTTCGTAATTTGCTAAAGGCTCTCCCATTCCCATAAAAACGATATTTGAAATTCTCTTTTCTGGCTCAAAACCAACAAATCTTTGAGACTGTATATACTGGTCAACAATCTCTGCAGTTGTAAGATTTCTTATCAGACCATCCTTTGTTGTGAAACAGAATTTACAACCTACAGCACAACCTACCTGTGTTGATATACAAAGAGTGTTGTGATTTCTCTCTGGAATAAACACACTTTCAATAGTGTTTCCATCTTCTAACTTCCATAAAAACTTTATACTACCGTCTATAGATGACTTTTCATAGGATAAAAGCTCTAAATTATTTAATTTTGTATTTTCATTTAAAAACTTTCTTAAATCTTTAGATATATCTGTCATTTCATCGTATGAAGAGACCTTCTTATTGTATATCCATTTTGATAACTGTTTAGCCCTAAATTTAGGAAGTCCTACAGATTTAATCCAGTCTTCTAACTCCTTAAAGTTTAGACTTTTTATATTAATCATTTTAGTATCCAACCTTCAGATGTTTTTTTAAATATGGCTTTATCTTCTATAATACAAGGCTGTTTACCGGTAATAAAGTTTATTCCACATCTGGTTCCTAATTCAACTAAAAATGGAGACTTCTTTAAGATATTTAACATATTATCTTGAGCTTCCTTCACAACTTTGTCAGGTTTAAGTTTTACTTTAAATTGATACTCAACTATATGTTCGTTTCCCTTATCATATTCCTTTATTTTTCTATAGTCATAAATCTCTGCAATATCCTCATACTTTTTAAGATTTTCCAATATTACTTTGTCAAAGTAAGAGTTATTCTTTACAGCACAATTTACAAAAAATATACTACAAGCTACTAATAGTTTAAAAAATTTTTTATCCAACAACTCTTTTAACCTCTTCAACCGTTGTTATTCCTCTAAATACTTTTATTAAACCATCCTCCTCTAATGTTTTCATCCCCTTTTCTCTAGCTTTATTTAATATCTGTAAGGGAGTTTCGTTCTTAGCTATTAAATCTTCTATCTCCTCATCTATCTCTAACAGCTCTACAATTGTATTTCTACCTTGATAACCTGTAAAGCGACAATGCTCACAACCTTTTCCAAAATTTATAAGAAGTTTACCATTATCTAAAAACGGTTCAGCAAGTTTTTCAATGAGTTTTATATCATAGCTATGTTTTTTAGAAAACTTTTCTATGGTATATTCTTCCGTTTCACGACAAAATGGACAAATCTTTCTGACTAATCTCTGCCCACTTACAGCTATAAGTCCAGATGCTACCATATAACTTTTTATATTCATATCTATAAGTCTCGGTATAGCTCCAATAGCACTGTTTGTATGCAATGTTGATAAAACCAAATGTCCCGTTATAGATGCTCTAATTGCCATCTGGGCTGTTTCTTCATCTCTAATCTCTCCAACAAGTATTACATCCGGGTCTTGTCTTAAGAAACTTCTTATAGCTTTAGCAAAGGTATAACCTGCCTTTTCATTAACCTGCGTTTGTTTTATAAAAGGGAATTTATACTCTATAGGGTCTTCAACTGTTAAAACATTTTTTTCTAATATATTTATCTCTCTTAAAGATGCATATAAAGTTGTAGTTTTCCCTGAGCCTGTAGGACCTGTAATGAGGATAATTCCCCTTGGTTTGTTAATAAGCTTTCTAAATTTTTCTAAAATGTCTGGTTCAAATCCTAAATTCTGTAATTTAAAGAGTGATGCATTTTTAGATAGAATTCTTATGACTACATTTTCTCCGTAAGCAGTTGGAACGGTAGATACTCTCATATCGTACTCTTCATCTTGAAATTTGTAAGTGAAACTTCCATCCTGGGGTTTTCTTTTCTCAGCT
Organism: Hydrogenothermaceae bacterium; assembly: GCA_026985705.1. Classification (GTDB taxonomy): domain Bacteria; phylum Aquificota; class Aquificia; order Aquificales; family Hydrogenothermaceae; genus QNZC01. Next base: position 2,198 of record JALSPY010000093.1, read on the forward strand.
ATATCCATATCACATAATATTTTTATACGAGCTACTAATGTATTATGAATATCTAGTGGATAAGAATAATAGTATCTCATTATTCCATCAATTCTAAAGAATATATGGGCTCCCAGTTTTTCTGGAGATATATGAATATCCGTTGTTTTTTCTAAAATTGCCATATTTAAAATGTTTTCAAAAAATCTAGGAATTCTTGTTGAAACATCTACTTTTTTAGAAGCATCATTTATAAATTTTCTTATAAATTTTTCTATAGGATTGTTAAGTATTAAATAATGGGTTTTTATAGCTTTATAAAAACTGTCCTTGTCTGTAATATAGTATTCTATCTCATAACCTGTTAACTTCTTTAACTTATCTATAATTCCCTCATTTGAAGGGTCTAAAAGGGCTACAAATAGTATTTTCCCAGTTATTCTAATTGGCATTACTTCAAGTTTATTGGCTAGGTTCTGGTCTATCAGTTTTAATGCTTCTTCAGAAGGCTGAATATCCAAAAGATTTATATAAGGTCTACCAAACTGTTTAGATAATGCTTCGGCAATTTCTTTAGGTGATACAAATGCTAATTCTTCTAATATTTCTCCTATTTTTTTATTTCTATGTAATCTTTGAATTGCTAGGGCTATTTCTATCTGTTCTTGAGAAATATATCCCATTTCCTTTAGTATTTGTCCCAGTGGTTTCATTTTTATTTTTCTCTGTATTGGGTTTACCTGAATATCTTTATCTCTTTCCATTTTGACACCATAAATAGTAATAGTAAAATTTATATAAATATCTATCTAAAGAATGAAATTTTAATAAATAATCTCTCCTTCTATTAAAATTTCTAATATTAAAATACTGGGTGTAAAGGGAAAATGAAATATTTAATAACTGAAGAGAGACTAAAGAAAATAGAAAAGATATTAAATAAAAAACAAAAGGATTTACAGGTTTTTGTTGAAAATGTAAAAAATCAACATAACTTTTCAGCTATTATAAGAACCTGTGATGCTGTAGGTGTTTTAAATCTTTACTACACTTATAACGGAAATGGTAATCTAATAAATGAAAGTATAACTATGGGTTCTCATAAGTGGGTTTTTTTAGAGAAGATTGAGAATATAGAGGAGTTTTTCAAAAGCAAAAAAGAGGAAGGTTTTCAAATACTGGCAACACATCTGTCAAAAGATAGCATCCATTTTAGAGAAATTGACTATACAAAGCCAACTTTAATTATTGTTGGAAATGAAATATCAGGAGTTAGTGAAGAAATCCTTAAA
>JALSPY010000094.1 GCA_026985705.1 Hydrogenothermaceae bacterium
TTTTGTGTCCTCCATTAAATCATCTAAGTTATAATCAACTCTATACCATTCAAGCATTAAAAACTCTGTTTTATGGATTTTAGAGCCTTCATAATTTCTAAAAACTTTAGTTATCTGATAAATATCTCTTTTTATCTTAGATAAGATTATTTTCATTTCATATTCAGGGGATGTGTGTAAATAACCTAATCTTTTTTTACCATCCGATTTAAAATACTCAACTTCTAAAGGGTATATATTACTATCTAAGTTCGGATAACTACGAAGAATATCTGTGATAACCTCTATAGCTCCTGTCAACTCAAAATAGCCTCTTATAGCTTTTAAAACTTTATATTTTTTTATATAAAAATCTTTAAACTCCACTTTAAAAAGCCTCTATATAATACTCATAATCATTTATCTTTATTTTTATTATTTTAGGAAATTTATTTCCATTAAAACTTTGATAAACCTTTTTATTTTTTATAAATTCAATTGTTAAATCCCTGAATTTTCCTAAGACAACCTTCTTTATACCATCTTCTCCTAGTTTTCCATCAACATATGGGTATTCTTCATATATTAATAGCTTCATGTTGTCCTCTGTATTTTTTATCTTATACTCTGCCCTAACAAAACCTTCATAAAAGATAGGATAACCTGTGTAAAATGATAGACTGTCTTCAGTCAGTTTTATAACAGTCTTTTGATTTTTAGGAGTATATTTAGCGAAGATTTGCTTTTCTAACTGATTATAGATAGATAGTGAAGAAATAGTTTTGTGTATATTTTTAGAGACATCTAAACTACCTTCTATATTCTTTATAAATGTAAATCCAATAAGAGCAAAAACTACAGATAGAAGAGTTATAACGACAATAAGCTCAAGAAGTGTGAAAGCTTTAGTATTCTTTTTTTGTCCTATCATTTATAAGCTTGTATGTATTAATTTTTAATATTTCCTCACCTTTACTATTAAAAATAATATTTTCCTTAACTATAAAAGTATCAAAGAGAGATTTCCTACTTTCAATCCTAAAACTACTTTCTGCTGTATTTAAACCTAACTCTTTTTTCTTAAAAAACTGTAAAGCCTTAAGCTTTTCAAAATTGTTATAAACTTTTCTTATATGATTACTTTCTAACTCTAATAGAAAAGTAAAAACTATACTGAAAATAACCAGTGCAACAAGGACTTCTAGAAGTGTAAAACCTTTACTACTGCTCCCATACTGATATATCGTCATCTGTATCTAGCTCCCCATCGGGACCTTTAGATTTTAACTCAAAAGGATGGTTATCAGCAGGATAAATATATATATATTCGTTTCCCCAAGGGTCTTTAGGTAATGTTTCTAAATACTGCTTCCAATGTTTAGGTTTAGGTGGTGTCTCTGGCTTTTTAACTAAAGCTTCCAGCCCTTGCTCTGTCGTTGGATACATCCCGTTATCAAGTTTATACATTTCTAAAGCTCTTTTAATTTCTTTAAGCTGTATTTTAGCAGTTTTAATTTTACTTTCATCAACGGTTCCTATCATTCTAGGTATAACCAGAGCTGCTAAGAGAGAGAGAATAACAAGAACAACCAATAACTCTAAAAGAGTAAATCCCTTTTTGTTTTTCATTAACTTAGCTCCCTTTAACAGAAATTTAGATATTTAATATTGGATAATTTTTATCTTTATCAACTATATGAATATCTTGAACTCCAAAGCCTTCATTTTGTAAAAGTTTATAAACTTCTATAGTTTTATCCTTACTTTTAAACCCTATTACAACTCCACAGTATTCGTATATCTCATTAGGAACAGGTAAAGTTATAAAATCATTTATTCCCCTTTTCTCTAAAAATTCTATAGCTCTGAAACCTTCTGGTATGGATATAAAGGTTATAAGATATTTAGGCTTTTTAGGTTTAAAAATTTCCAGTAAATACATAAGAAGATGTAATTTAATTCCTATAGCATAAAATCTGACCTTTTCTAGAAAACTGTCTCCATGCCAACCCTTTCCTCTCTGAATAACTGCTATATACTCATTATTTTTCCTTTCTAATGAAAGAAGTTTATTACCAGTTTGATGGCACCATACTTTTAAATCTTTATCAAAGTTGGGAGCATCTGCTATAACTTTTAAGCTTTCACCGGTTTTTATTTTATTTAACTCCCTAGACAGATGAACTAAAGGAGTTGGGCAGAAAAGACCCTTTAAATCTAGCTCTTTCAATTCTTTCATAAAAACTTCCTTATTATTTGCAGATTAACTTACCTAAAGGCTCACCACCTAATAAATGCCAATGTATATGGAATACTTCCTGTCCTGCATCTTTACCACAGTTAACTATAAGCCTAAAACCAGTATCAGCTATACCTTCCTTTTTAGCTATTTCGTTTGCTTTAAGTATTAGATGTCCTATTAATGCTTTATGTCTTCCCTCTAAATATAGATTATTTGGAATATGCTCCTTAGGAATTATTAGTATATGAGTTTTAGCTTGAGGATTAATGTCTCTAAATGCCATTATTAAATCATCTTCATAAACAACTGTTGCAGGTATTTCCTTGTTTACAATTTTGCAAAATATACAGTTTTCCATCTTAATACTCCAATTTATTAAAGAATTAAAGGGCTTATAGAATAATTATATATTGAAAATATCAAATTTTAGAAGATTTTAAGAAACCTGTGTTTGAATTTTTTTATCTACATTGATAAAAGAAATTACTACTCCTGCTAATCCTCCAATAAAATCTCTAAATATATCTTCCAATTCTGCATCTCTATTAGGCATATAACTTTGCAATATTTCATCCTCAATAGCAATAGCTAAAAGTAATACTATAGCTAAGAATATCCTAAATTTATCTGACTTTATATCTTCGTATGTTAAAGATTTATATATAAGCAACCCTAAAATCATATACTCTAACAGGTGCAATCTATCAGTTGGAAATTTTGTAAAGAAGTATGCAAAACCTACAATTGATATAAAAAAACATAAAATTAAAAACTCAAAAAATGTATAATTTTTTTTTAATATATTTAAAATTATTATTAAGCCAATAAAAGATATTACTGCTATGAGGATACTGTAGTGGAAATAGCCGAGGGATTTGTAAATATGTTTAGCCACTTCTTTACCGTAAAAGAGAGAGGAGTATATAAAAAGGATATAGCTAATAGTATAAAACCAGTAAGAAAACCTTCCTTTAATCATCTTTACTACTCTCCCTATTCATTAATTAAATCTAAAGCAAAAGGAGTAAAAAATGAAGATTGTCAAAATTGAAAGTATGGATTTTGAAAAGGATAATACACTTAAGACTTTAATAAAGAGGGCTGAGCAAGATATAGAAGAATTTGATAAGGTTGTAAAGGAAATATTAAAAGATGTTAAGGAAAATGGAGATAAGGCAGTTATCAAATACACTGAGAAGTTTGATAAAGTTAAACTTTCTCCTGAAGAGCTTTCAATTCCAGAGGAGGAGTTAGAAAAAGCTTACAATGAGATAGAGGAAGATGTAAGAAACTCTTTAAAGGTAGCCTTTGAAAGGATAAAAAAATTCCATATATCCCAATTAGAAAAATCCTATTTTTTAGAAGAGGAAGGTATCCTTTTAGGACAGAAAGTTATCCCAATAGAGAGAGCTGGTTTATATGTTCCCGGTGGTAAAGCTGCCTATCCTTCCAGTGTTATTATGAATGCTGTTCCTGCAATAGTTGCAGGTGTAAAAGAGATTGTTATCGCGTCTCCAAACCCAAATAAATACACTTTAGCTGCCGCCTACATATGTGGAATAAAAACTGTTTATAGGGTTGGTGGAGCACAGGCTATAGGAGCTTTAGCCTTCGGAACAGAAAGTATAAAGAAAGTAGATAAAATAGTTGGACCGGGGAATATATTTGTTGCCTTAGCGAAGAAAAATGTTTATGGATATGTTGATATAGACAGCATAGCTGGACCTTCTGAGATATTAGTTATAGCAGATGAAACTGCAAATCCTGAATGGGTAGCGGCAGATTTACTTTCACAGGCAGAGCATGATGAATTAGCTGCTTCTATTTTGATAACAACATCTGAAAAGTTAGCTAATGAGGTTAAGGATATTTTATACAACAAATTTTTAGTTGATTTTGAAAGAAAGGATATTGCAAAGGCATCACTGGATAGATACGGACACATATTTATAGTTAATGATTTGAATACTGCCTGCGATTTAGCTAACTACATAGCTCCGGAACATTTAGAAATAATAACCAAAAATCCATTTGAACTTTTGGAAAAAATAAAACATGCGGGGGCTATATTTTTAGGAGAATACTCAACGGAGCCATTAGGAGACTATATATTGGGACCAAACCATGTATTACCAACAGGAAGATCAGCTAGATTTTCTTCACCATTGGGAGTTTACGATTTTATAAAGAGAAGCTCTATTATATATGTAAAAAGAGAAGGTTTTAATAAAATTAAAAATTATGTTAAATCTATTGCTACAGCTGAAGGATTGATAGCCCACAGGTTAAGTGTTGAAATTAGAGAAAAAGAAAAATCTTGATAAATTATCTATTTCATCTCTTTTCATTTTTTCCTAAAAATTTCCCTTTGAAAAAATAAATTCTACTGAAAAATGTAGGAGGGTTAGATATGATTAAAGAAAAGTTTTACAAAGGTGGATTAAAAATAAAGAAGAATACTAATCTCAAAATAAAGAAGATACTATCTATTCCTGTAGCCATTCTAGGCAGTTTAGTCATTTCTACTTCATCCTTTGCAATAGATGATTTAGATAAATTGGAAAATATTAATTCAAAAAAGTTAGATGAAGCATTAAATGAAATACTACAGGAAAGTGATATATGGAAAGAAATTGAAGAATTAGCATCTTCAGGTTTAGATATTCAGATAAATTGGAAAATACCAACAAGAAAAGATGTTATATACTATGCAAAATTATTAGAAAGGAAGAACAGCAAACATCTCAAAGAAATACTATTGAGGGGAAGAAGATATATACCTTTAATAAAAAATATCTTTGCAAAGTATAAGATTCCAGATGAGTTAGTTTTTTTACCAATAATAGAAAGCAGTTTTAATGTTAGAGCGATATCACCTTCCGGAGCTGTAGGTTTGTGGCAGTTTGTTCCTAAAACAGCTAAACATTACGGTTTAAGAATAGACAAATGGATTGATGAGAGATACGACATTGAAAAGTCAACCATAGCAGCGGCTAGATACTTGAGGGATTTACACAATTCATTTGGGAATTGGTATTTTGTTCTATCTGGATATAATGTAGGTGAGTATGCACTAAAGAGGAAAGTCGGAAATAGATATAGGTATGATTTCTGGGAATTAAAATCAAGAATACCGATAGGAGCAAGAAAATACACATTAAAGTTTTTAGGTACTTTAGAAGTATTAAAGAAAAACTTTTTACCTAGAGAAAAATTTAAAGAGGATGATATTGACTTTGAAATAATAAAGGTTAGGAAACAGGTCTCTTTAAAGGAAATATCGGATATAACAGGAATTCCTTTATTTGAACTTAAAAGATTAAACCCACATTTAAAAAGAGGCATAACTCCACCTTACAATGGTATCTTCAATATATATGTTCCAAAAGGATATAAACATACTGTAGAAGTTGCTCTTAATATGAAAGATTTAAATATAAAACTTTCCTTAATAAATATAGAATATACAGAAAATTTAGATGATATAGAAAAAGAGTTCAATTCAAGTCTTGAAAAACTTGAAACTGAGATTAACCTTGAAGTTAATAACAGTGAGATTTCATCAATTGAGAAAAATAAAAGAGTATTTTAAACTTATATAAATAATAACTAAAAGTTTCAAAAATATTTAGAATATGGGAAATGAAGATAAACAATCAACATTTTTAGAAGAAGCAAAACTACATAAAAAACTGGGAGCTATTCTAGAATTTATAGAGGATTTAATAGTTCTTGTTTTAACAATTTTTATTTTCATTATAAGTTTAGTTGCTATTTTTGATATGGGCATATCCCTATTAAAAAAAGATACAAAAGTCTACACATTGATAGCAAAATTTATATATATTTTTATCCTAATAGAGCTTTTTAGATTGACAATCATATATCTTAAAGAGAGAAGAATTGATACTTCTCTAATGGTTAAAACCACATTGATAGCAGTTTTAAGAGAGATTATTATAAAGGCTCCCAGTTTTAAATTACCTGAATATATAGGGGTGAGTGTTTTAGCGGCAACACTAGCTTTAATGTATTACATTCCTAAGTATATTTTTATCTCTGAAAGTAAATTTGAGTTAAGGGAAAAATTTAGATATAAACCTCAAACAAAAACTAGAAGACTTTTGTTTATAAAGGGAAGAAAATAATGACTTTTCGAATTTAAAATTTCATTGTTTAACTTTAATATTTCACATAAAATTCACACTAAAAATTTTTAAAAATTTTATTCATTAAATAATGAACTAAAATTAAAATTTTTAAATTAAAAATTGATAATGGTGAGGTAGAAAAGTTGAGGAATTTGTTAAACATCTTTTTCAGTATTAGTCTAGTCATTTATCTTTTTTCAATTTCATTTGTCAAGGCAGAGGATATAGAAGATTTAGAGAGACAGCTTGAAAGAAAAGAGTTAGAGGATGACTTTGACAGTAGAGATATTATAGATGAAATAGAGTTGAAGAAAGAGTTAGAAAATTTAGATAAGAAGTATAAACCTCCTAAGGAATGTAAACCTATAGTAAAGACAAAAACTATATATAAGACTGTTCCTTCTAACTGTAAAGAGGTTAAAAATTATTATATAACAAAGAAATATAGTTTATACGATGCTATTATTGCAAACAAGGATAATATTAATTTAACCTATAACCAAATAAGGAAAATAGAGGAAATCCATAGAAGGCTTTCTGAAAAAATTTTAGATAGAAAGGCAAAAATAAATATAATAAAGAGAAAATTAAACATATTTATAAAGAGAAAAAATATAACAGCGATAAGAAGCTCTTTAATCCAGATTGCTAGACTAAAATTAGAAATATCTTTCTTAGATATAGTAGAATATATGAAAACTATGGAAATTTTAACAGATAAACAGAAAAAGCTTTTAGAAAAACTGATAGAATGGTGAAAATATTTATAAAAACTTTTATTATTTTTTTCCTTATTTCCTCTCTGTCTTATGGATTATCCTTAAAGGAAGCCATAAAACTAGCGAAGGAAAATTATCCTAAACTAAAATCTGAAGAAGAAAAATTAATGTCAGTTAAATTTTCCTATAAATCTGCATTATTTAATTTCTTTCCAACTTTGTCTTACAGTTTTAATTACAGTAAATATAATGATATAAATCCCTTAGACTACTTTTCTAGGACACACTCTTTAACGGTAAATTGGGTATTATTTAATAATGGAAAAAATATAATTCAGTATAAATTGGGAAAGATAAATTATCTTTATCAGAAAGAAAACTTTAAAGAAAAAATTATAAATCTTGTGTATGAAGTTAAAAAGGCTTACTTTACAGCTACAGCAAAAAAAGAAATTCTAAGATATAGAAAAATTCAACTAAAATCTGCTGAAGTTGATTATAACTTAGCCCTTGAAAAGTTTAAACTAGGGCTTGTAAAGAAATCAGATGTTTTAAATGCTAAGGTCAGATATGAAAATGCAAAATACCTCTACATACAGAGTAAGGCTGATTATCAAATTTCTTTAGCAGAATTAAATAGTTTATTAGGAATACCTCTAGAGCAGAAAACAGAAATAAATGAAAAAATATTATATTCTTACTGTGGAAAAAATTTAGAAAGTTTTGATAGTTTGTATAACCAGTTTTTAAAAAACAGACCTATTGTTAAAAGTCTAAATTATAAAAAAAGATTGGCTAGTTTAGAAAAAGAAAAGTATATATACAGTTATTCTCCTACAATATCCGTATTCTTTCAAAAGAATAAAGTTTATAACTCCTTAACAGGTAGAGATAACTATGATATGTATGGAATTAGATTTGATTGGCTTCTATTTGACGGCTTGGGAAGATACTATAACTATATAGCTGCAAAATATAATGAGCTTTCAACAAAGTATCAAGTAAGGGAAACTTTAAGAAAGTTAAAGTTAAATCTCTTTAAGAGATATATAGACTATAAAAGAAATTTAGAGAAAGTTAATCTTGCGAAGGAAATTATAAGACAAGCTGAAGAAAACTATAAACAAACTTTGGGAGAGTATAAAGTAGGTAAAAACGATATAGTTGCATTAATTAAATCTGAAAAGAGTTTAGCAGATGCCCAGATTAATTTGGTAAACTCTGTCTTAAATTTAGTTTTAACCAAAATTGAAATAGAAAAAGAAATAGGAAAAGTAGATTAGAGCTTTAAGTTCACAATAAATTCACTAAAAATTCTAAGTTTTAACAGAAAATTTTAAACTACATGTAAAAAAATTTTTGAGGTATTATTTATGATAGGACTTTACGGTGGAAGCTTTGACCCAATTCATATAGGACATTTAAGACTTGCAGAAGATATAAGGGAATATTTTAATCTGAATAAAATTATATTTATACCTACATATATATCACCTTTAAAAAGTAAGAGTAATGCAAAACCTGAAGATAGACTGAAGATGTTAGAGTTAGCTACTGAATATAATCCCTTTTTTGAAATAGATGATAGAGAGATAAGGGAAAAAGAAGTATCATACACAATAAAAACTATAATGTATTACAAAAGCAAACTCAATTATAATCCAATATTTATAGTGGGGAGTGATGCATTTTTAACATTACATAAATGGAAGGAATACAATGTTCTATTGGAAAATACAAATTTTATAGTAATAGGTAGAGGTAGAGATACTTTAGTAATGTTAGATGAATATCTGAAAAGTATGTTTTGTAAAAGTATAAGATTAGAAAAAAATATAAATCCATTTTTGGCTGAAGTGTACTTCTTTAATGGAAGAAGAATAGATATCTCTTCTACAGAAATTAGAAATAAGATTAAAAGGGGGATACCAATAACATATCTTGTTCCCCCAAATGTAGAAAATTATATAAAAGAGAGAAGACTTTACAGAGATTGATTACTCTACAATTATGGTGCTAATAGCATGTTTGTAAATAAGTTGTTTTTCCCCATTTACATTAAGTAAAATTGTGAATTGGTCAACACCTTCAATTTTTCCAGTTATCCTTGTTCCTCTAATTAAGTAAACAGTTATCTCTTTCCCTTCCTCCTTTAATCTGTTTAAAACTTCATCCTGTATGTTCATTTACGCCTCCTCCAAAGTTTTTATTAACTAAATTGTAATTTATCTTTAAAATTTTAACACTTTTTGAATAATTTTTAATCTAATGTATTTTTAAAAATTTTTCAATAAAATTTTTGTTTGTTAGATGTTTAGTTAAGGATATATATATATTATAGTTCAAGAAAACTTCTAAAATTTGAAGATCTAATTAACTAAACAAGGGTTTTTATATAAAAAATATAAAAAAACTTATACGGAAATTCTGGAAAGAAGGTATTATCTAGGTAATCAGAAAATAACAATAAAATTATATACTGCTTGTGTAAAGATTACAGTAATAGCTAATTTTTTTAAAATTCTTTATACAGAAGTTTAGAATTAATTTTTGTTAAATAAAATTTAGTATTTACTTGTTTAATAAATAACTTATATTACTTTCTTTTGCAATTAGATAAAAAAACTGTTATTATACTTTTTGAGGTTTTTATTTGCTTAAAGGTCAAAAGATTTCATACTAGTCTCTTGGTCTTTAAGCAATAATTTTTATTTTAAGTTAGGAGGTATTTTTTATTATGAGACTTACAGGCACTGTAAAATGGTTCAACTCTAAAAAGGGATATGGTTTTATTACTAGAGATGACGGAAAGGGAGATGTATTCGTTCACTTCACAGCTATCAAAGAGGATGGCTTCAAAACTCTTGAAGAAGGACAGAAGGTGGAGTTTGAGATTGTTCAGGAAGATAGAGGTGAAAAAGCTCAAAATGTTGTAAAACTATAAATCTTTTTATAAAAGGGGCTAGAAAGCCCCTAAATCTGCTAAATCATTCTTCTAAATAGTTATTCTATATAACTTTAATCTACATCAAATTAGAATGGCACAATAGCAGAAATTTTATTTAAATTTCCAGTTATTAAAAGAAATCCTATAAAGATTAAAAGTAATCCACCTATCAACTCAACATAGAAAAAGTATCTTGAGAACTTCCTTGTAAAATTTAGGAAGAGATTAATTGTTAATGCAGTTATTATAAAAGGAATTCCTAAACCCATTGAAAATGAGAATAGTAAAGCCATCCCTTGATATACTGTTTCTTGTTGTGATGCATATAGGAGAATTGCCCCTAATATTGGTCCTATACAGGGAGACCAGCCAAATGCAAATGCCACACCTATTATAAAAGCCCCAATAATACCTGTTGGTCTTTTCTTTATCTCTGTAGTTTTCTGTTGATATAGAAGAAGATAGATTTTGCTGTAATAGAAGATATTTAACACTACAGCTAAGCCTAAAAATACCCAATAATCATTTATAATATTCTTCGTTTTATAAACACCATAGATATAAAAAGTTAATAATATTAAAGTTATTCCTAGTAGTATTTCCTTTATCTTTTTATGTTGAAAAATATTTGTAAAATGAATTCCAAGTATAATTACAAATATTCCTGCTATCTGAGAAATTAATGTTTTATATTTAAACAGAAGCTGTCCTACAAACGTTGAGCCAGCTCCAAGTAGTGTAAATACTATTGAAAATCCCAAAACAAATGCTATAGCAGATAAAAAAATATTTAAATCAAATTTTTTTCCTGTCTCTTGAAAAGAGCTTACAGATATACCTGATATGTATGCTATATATCCGGGAATGATTGGTAAGACACAAGGGGATAGAAATGCTAAAATTCCACCTAAAAATGCTATAAAAATAGATATTTGATCTTCCATAACTAAAACCTCTTTTTAAGTTCTAAGTTTCATTATTCAGTATTTTTTCCAGTTCCTTTTCTTTTAGCTTTGTTTCAAAATATTTAAAATACCTATCTGCACTTTTTTCAATGCTAAAATTTTTAGTATTTTCAAGAGATTTATTTTTATAATAATCTATAAGTTTATCATCCTCTAGAAAATTTATTATAGCTTTTGCTAAAGCTTTTTCATCTTTATTCTTTACAAACAATGCACTATCATTTAGATATTCTATATGACTACCTTTACTTTTAAATGCTATAACTGGTAATCCTAAAGCTTGAGCTTCTAGCGTAGACCTAGAAAAACCTTCATAAGAGGAAGTTAAAACATAAATATCAGAGTTAATCATATACTTATATGGATTACTTTTATATCCAAGTAGATATACAGTGTTTTCCAGATTTAGCTCTTTAATTAAAGCTTCTAAATTTGCTCTTTCTTCACCTTCTCCCAGTATTACTAAATAGGTATTTTTTTTCTTTTCTCTTACAATTTTAAAAGCCTTTATAAGATACTCATGTCCCTTTTCTTTTATAAGTCTTGAAACATTTAGTATTACTTTTTTTCTAAAAATTTCTTTCTCTTCGTTGTCTAATCTATCTAAAGCCTTTTTTCTTATTTCCTTAATGTTAATGAAATTGTAGATAACTTCTATTTTTTCAGGTTCTATAAAAAATGTTTTTTCTATTTCTTTTTTTATTGTGTAAGAATCAACTACTATACCATCTAAAAATGAATATATATATTTAGATACAAATCTTAAAGGGTATTTATGAAATGATTTAAATTTTTCATAATAGTCAACTCTATGGAAAGAACCAATATATACGGCATTATTTATAGGATTAATTAATTTAGATAGGGCTAAAATTATATTTTCTTTATGACAATGGCTTAATATAACATTAAACTCTTTCTTCTGAATTAACTCACTTAATCTTTGCGAAGCTGATATGATACCATCACTGTTTAAATTGTTAATAAATATATTATCCTCTAATCGTAAAATTTTATCATCAAGATTATTAATAGCTATCTCTATATACACATTATAGAACTCAAACATATACTTAGCTAACTCCAAAGCAAGTTTATATGGTAATTGCTCCTTATTTACATTTCCTAAAAAAAACAGTATTCTTAACAATTATTTAAATCCTCTAAAGTTTTTAATAATTTTTCTTTTATTTTAGAATTTAACCTTATATCTTTATAAATTATGCCTTCATATAATTTTACAAATTCTAATGCTTTTTTTCTTAATTTCTCATTTTTTATTCTTAAAACAAACTCTTCTAATCCTTCAAAATCTTCTTTCTTATACCCCTTTCTCTCTAAAATTTTTAAAAATCTAATTAAAATCTTCTTTTCAATTGGAACGAAGATATACTCTTTAAAAAATCTAAAGATTATATAGATTACTATTACCGAAATAAGAATAAAGGCTATCTGTTTATAGTTAATTTTTAGCTTCAAATTAGGAGTATTTTTAACCATATTAGATATACTGTTAAATATGGATTTTTGTTTACTTAAATCATAATTAATAACAAAGTTAACCCAGTAATACTCCAATGTATCAAAAAATATATGTAGTTTAGATATACTTTTCAGCTCATCTAACTTTTCTTTAGAAGATGGAGTTAGTCGTGTTGGTGTAGTATCAACCCTTATCCATTTACCGTTTATGTATGCTTCAACCCAACTGTGAGCATCTGACTGTTTGATAATGTAATACTTACCAACTTTGTTATAGAAACCACCTCTATAGCCTACAACTATTCGTGATGGAATGCCATTTATTCTTAATAAAATGGCTGTTGCCGACGCAAAGTATTCACAATTTCCATATTTATACTCAAATAAAAATTTGGATAAAGAATTCTTTCCTTCAGGGAGTTTATCTAATGAGAAAAGAAAATCCTTTTTAAAAAATTTTATTATGTTTAATAATGTTTTCTCATCTGTATTTCCTCTAAGTCTTTCAGCTAATCTAAAAATCTTCCTATCTAAATTTCTGGGTATTTGTAGATATATTTTTTTATTTATATCCTTTTCAATTATAAATGGTGAAACTCTTGAAATAACTGTATATTTAACTCTGTTGAATACTGGTCTAGATAAGCTAAAAGATAAATCTCCCTCTCTATGTATGAAACCTTTATAATTAATCTTTTCAGGTTTATCTAAACCAAATAAATACATATCCCCATAAGGCTCTAAAATCACAGTTTGTTTGACTTTTTTGCCTATAAGTTTTATCTCCTTTTCTCTTATATGTCTTTTAAACCATGTGCTACCATTGAATATATTTAATGTCAAACCTCTCCAGAAAAGCTGATTTTTTGGTAAT
>JALSPY010000095.1 GCA_026985705.1 Hydrogenothermaceae bacterium
CGTTACAAGTTTCATTTGCTTATATTTAACTGATAGGTATTTGGTAAATTTTTTTACCTTAGCCCAAAGTCTTCTATTTAATTTAGGTTTTTGTGGAGCTATATGCTTAATAGAAAAGTTTGTTTTTGTATAGCTCTATTGTAATCAAATGAAGCATTGCTTGCTAAATGTCCCCTATCGTAACCTGTACGGCCATAATCTTTTGTGTAACTTCTACACTTTGCTTGAAGATTATAATCAGGTCTAAATCGTAATTCTTTAAGATTTGTCTTCTTTTTAACAAGGTTACCTTTTAATGTGTAAGCAACTATTAAAGTATGTTTATATTATCAATTATAACAAATGTTAAATGCTGTCTTATGTAGAGTATAGTCGCATTTAATAGGTTGTAGGAAGCTGTTTAGGTATGGAGTGTATTTAGATATAAAGGCTAAGAATAAGATAGGGATTAAGAGAAAGAGTTTTTTAAATATTATTTACCTTCTTTTTTTCTTGTATAATGTTTAAAATTTTTTCTGCACATTTATCGGGGTCTTTTTTTATTTCTTTCCCCCAGAATCTTAATACCGTCCATCCATTTTCTTTTAAAGTTTTATTTACATCTCTGTCTCTTTCTATATTTTTTTTTATTTTGTTTTCCCAGTATTCTCTATTTGTTTTAGGAATTCTGCCTTGTTCTAAATAGTATTTTCCATGAAAAAATTCACTGTCGCAAAATATAGCAATTTTATATTTTTTTATGCATATATCCGGTATGCCGGTTATATCTTTACAGTTTTTTCTATATCTTACTCCTTTCACCCATAAAGCTTTTCTAAGCAGTTTTTCAATAGAAGTGTCTTTTGACTTTATTCTTCGCATATTTTCTGAACGGGTTATTCCCATTTAATATCCTCTAAATTATTAAAACTTTTGGATATTTCTTTTATGTATTTTTGAAATTTTTTTTCGTCTTTTATAATTTCTTTTATATTTTCTTCTTTCAATTCAAAGTCAGTGCTTATTTTTAACAGACAGCTGTTATCTTGAAGAGATTTTGGTTTCAGTCTCAGTTCTACTCTTTTTTTTGATTTATATACTTTTACATTTCCATATCTGTCATCTATAAAGTTTTTAATCCACAGGCTTGTAGCATTTTTTGAATTGTTTGTTCTTTCACAATCTATTTCAGTATTATCAAGATTATCCAGGTTGACATTGCAGACTCCTATATAAAAGTTTTTTCCTGCTCTTAAAAGAAAAATATAATATATTTTTTCTACCCTGCGCTCCTCAAATACTTTGCAATATTTTTCTTTTATAAGTTTTTTCCATTTATCCCATATAATGGGTCTTTCTTCGATATTTTTAAAAAGTTCATCCAGTGTTTTGCTTTTATCAAAATTTTCGTCTTTAAATTTTTGAGAGATAGAAGTTTCTCCGCTATCGCTGTCTTTGAGACTTCCATTTACATCTGTTTTGCATGAAAGCATTTTAACATCTGCCCCTATAATTTCTCCATTTGCTTCAAATATAATATCTACAGGATAAGAGCCGGCTCCGGTATGTTCTGCATCAAGAGCCTGAACCATCCATTGTTCAATATGTTCTTTAGGAGCCTGTATAGGCAGTTCTTCTTCCTGGCCCGGTTTCTTTTCGGGCTGAGCTATAAGAGTTTTTTTTATAAAATAAGATATTGTTTTTTTTGCTGAATCATCGAATATTTTTTCAAGTTCCTCTTTAGGAAGGAAATTAAGAACATATTTATCTGTTTTATTCATTTTTTTCTACCTTTATTTTTAATCCCAGAACATCTAAAATATCTAAAAATTCCTGCATTGAAATATTGTTCCTGCTTATTTTGCTTCTGAAAGCAGGCTCAGTGATTTTATATCCCTTTTTTTTATTCAAGTTATAAACAATTTCTTTATAAGTTATTTCATTGTTTTTTATTATTTGCTTTAAGTAAAAGTTGGCTTTCAAATTACGCCTTTTAGTTATAATTTTAAAAATTATAAATATTTTTTTAAATAAAAGTTCAAAATGCTGCATATATGTTATAATAAAATAAAAAAAAATAATAAAAGGTAAAAAATGAGTTATAGTATATTTTCTACATTTACAGGTGCCGGCGGTCTTGATATAGGTTTTCACGGTGATTTCTATTTTTTAAATAATTATTATGAAAAACTTAAATTTACAACAAAAATAGCTATAGATATTAATAAGGATGCTTGTAATACATTAAGACACAACAAAAAATATTTCGCTGATACAAAAATAATCAATGAAGATATAACAAAAATAAATCCTAAAAATTTTTTAGATAAAGAGTATGATGTTCTTTTAGGAGGATTTCCTTGCGTTACTTTTTCAATCGTTGGTAAAAGAGCAGGAATAAAAGATGATTTAAATGGTCGTCTTTATGAAAGTTTTGCTTCATTTGTTGAAACATTAAAGCCTAAAATATTTCTTGCTGAAAATGTAAAAGGAATTTTGTCTGCAAATAAAGGGGAAGCTATAAAAATAATTAAAGAGCGTTTTGAAATGGACGGATACAGTTTGAAAATTTTTCTTGTTAATTTTGCCGATTTCGGAGTGCCTCAATTAAGAGAAAGAGTGCTTTTTCTCGGTATAAGAGAAGATATAAAAACACCTTTTATCCCTCCTGAAAAAACGCACGGGAAGCATAATTATATAACTACGGAAGAGGCTTTTAAAAATCTTCCAGAAGACTGTCCTAACAATATTCCTATGAAAGTTTCTAAAGAAGTAGTAGAAAGGCTTAAACTTATACCTGAAGGAGGAAACTATAAAGATGTAGAAGGCACTCCTTATGCTGTAAAAGGTCTTATGTCAAATATCTACCGAAGACTGCATAGAAAACAGCCATCATATACTGTAATAGCATCTGGAGGAGGGGGAACATGGATGTATCATTACGAGGAGCCGAGGCCTCTTACTAATAGAGAAAGAGCAAGGCTTCAAGGATTTCCTGATGATTATATTTTTAAAGGGAACAATACAGAAGTCAGAAGGCAGATAGGGAATGCTGTTCCTCCTGTAGGTATATATCCTTTTGCAAAAAGAATTCAAAATGTTTTAGAAGGAGTGATTCCTTCTTATGATAAGAAAAAAATAATAAAAGAATACGATGTGAATAAAAGAAAAGTAATAGAGTTTAATTTAGAAAATTGTTCCTTCTTTTAAAACGCTCTTATTTTAGATCTTACAATTCCAACTATCTTCCAATAATTAAACTCTTAATCTTAAATCCGTTAGCTACTAATGAATTTAATTTTTTACATGGGATAACTAAGAATAGTTTTTTAAGTTATTTCCCTCCAATACTAATTATAAATATTACGATTATTATAAAAACAATAATTGAAATTATAGTTTTATTTGAAAATTTCTTAATAGTTACTCCACAAAAAGGACATACACTCTTTTCTGGCTCT
>JALSPY010000096.1 GCA_026985705.1 Hydrogenothermaceae bacterium
TGGTTTAAGGATGCTAAGGGAAATGTTTATCCAGCTTTATGGTGGGGAGCTATAAATTACTTTAAATATCTGTCTGTTGGGATGAATGTAGATATAGTTTACACGCCTAAAATATCATCTTGGAAGGGAAGAACTACAGTTGAGTTTATTGTTGAGGATATAAAAATAAATAAAAATTGATAATTTAAATATCTCCTCCAATTGAAAAAATTATAAATGCCTTTATACCTTTTAATTTTACTAGTTTTTTCTTTCAAAAAATTTTTTGTATTTTTTGTTAAATTGCGTTATATGGTAAAATTTGTTTCAGATTTTATATTTAGTTTTGTAAAAATTTAATTTGGAAAGGTACTAGTATTGGAGAATTATTTATGAATAGTTTTAATAACGAGGAGTTAAAGAAACATTTAAAAGTTTTAAAAGAGTTAGGATTTGATGAAATAATTCTAGATAAAAAATTTATTTCAAAGGATGAGATTTTAAAAGAAAGGAAAAAATTACTTGAAAAGATAAATGAAGAAATACAGATATGTAAAAAGTGTGATTTACATAAAAGTAGAACTAATGCCGTTTTGGGAGAGGGAAATATAGAAGCTAAACTTATGTTTGTTGGAGAAGCTCCCGGAGAGGAAGAAGATAAACAGGGAAGACCATTTGTTGGTAGAGCCGGAAAGTTATTAACGAAACTTATAGAAAGGGCTGGATATAAAAGGGCAGAATTTTATATAGCTAACATATGTAAATGTAGACCACCGGGAAATCGCACTCCTACTTTAGATGAGATGGAAAAATGTTTTCCATACTTAAAAGAACAGATAGAGATAATAAATCCTAAAGTTTTATGTTTACTTGGAGCAGTAGCAGGTCAGGCATTCCTAAATAGGAAGGTTAAGATAACTAAAGAAAGGGGAGCTATTATAAAGTGGAATGATAAAATTCTTCTTTTAACATATCACCCTGCATATGTTTTAAGAAATCCAAAGGAAGAAGAAACTCTATTTAAAGATATAAAGAGGGCAATAGAAATTGCCTATAAAGGTTTATAATCTTTTACCATTTTCCATAATCACAACTTTTTACAAAACTACCATCTAAATCTAGTGGCATTACTAATGTTTTAAATCCTCTTTTGTGTGCATCTTCACATAGTTTAATAAACTCTGTTTCATCATTAACATACTTTTCTTCATATTCTATATTGAGAACAGGTTTCCCACTCTGTATGAATGGGGTTAACAAATCACACTCATTATATTGGTGGCATTCCTCATTAACGGCAAAGTCAAAGTAGCTTACTAAATCCTTTATCTGTTCCAAATCATTTTTTAGACCTATAGATAAACCTAATCTATGTGCTTCTTCAGACAAAAATTTATTGTATTCTAACTGGTCTGCATAACTGATATTAAAACCTGTGTTTTGTGTGTATCCATCTACGTTATCCGGGTCAACCCCATCACATCCCTTTTCTTTAGCTAGTTGTAATCTTTCTATCATTATTTTTCTTACATTTTCACTATTTATATTTAGCCAATATTCTCCTTCCCAGTTATCCATAGGATTACCTATATCTTCAGGATTAAATTTATCGGCATCTTCCCTCCAATCTTCATATGCACCTGCATTAAAATAACAGATAACTTTTTTCCCACTCTGTTTTAGTTCCTGAATTGTTTTTTCTGAAGTGTCAAATAAATCAACGTCGTATATATCAGCAGGAATTTCTCTTCTTAAATCACCATTCAGTTGTATATACCAGTCAGAATATAATGAAGGTTTGAAGTATTCCTCATTATTTTCTACTTCATTAGCTTCTATATTTTCCTTATGAAATTTTCCATATTTATTTTTGTGTGGGTAATGCTCTCCATAATCTTCTCTACCGAGCTTTTTCATATGAGCGAAAGAAGTATAAAAAAAAACTGTTGATATGGAGATTATGGATAAAGGAATTATTAACTTTTTCATCTTATCTCCTTTCTTCAAAATTAACTTGTCTTAATTATACCCTTTTTATTTTTAAATTTTTATTTAATCAAATTGAAAATACAATCTTTCATTTTAATAGGATAATTACAAATTGAAAATAACCTCTTCTCAAAAAGTGTTAATAACTAGAAAAAATAAAAATAAAATTCCTTCTGGGGTTATGAGGATATCTAAATTGAATTATTCTTAAACTTAATGGAATTAAACAATTAAAAAATTCTGTAATTAATTTCTAACTTTTAATATCAATTCTCTCATTTAATCTCTTTATAATAGATTTAACGAAATCAGATGTATCTTCCCTCTCTATGGCTATCTCAAAAATAGCCTCTAAGTAGCCATATTTATTCCCAGTATCATATCTTTTTCCTTCCATTTCTGTTGAGTATATTACCTCATATTTCAAAAGCTTTAAAAGTGCATCTGTAAGCTGAATTTCTCCACCTTTTCCAAAGGGAGTTTTTTTTAGCATATCAAAAATTTTAGGAGTTAAAATATATCTTCCTGTTATTGCATCTGTTGAGGGTGCTTCCTCTGGTGAAGGTTTTTCAACTAGATACTTTACAAGTTTTATATTTTCTTCAACTTCCATTCCATCAACTATTCCGTATTTATTTGTCTCCTCTTTAGAAACTTTCATCGTCCCAATTACAGATTTTGAAAATCTATTGAACACATCTATAAGCTGTTTTAAAGCTGGTTTTTCATCATTTATAATTAATTCATCACCAAGTAAAACTGCGAAAGGCTCATTACCTACAACATGCTCAGCTGAAAGTATTGCATGTCCTAAACCTAACTGTTCCTTTTGTCTAACATATACAAAGTCAGCCATGTTAGATATTTCTCTTATTTTTTCCACATACTCATCTTTTCCAGCTTTCTTTAATGTAAATTCTAACTCTGGAGTGTAATCAAAATAATCCTCTATTGCCCTTTTATGTCTTCCTGTTATAAATATTATGGTTTCTATACCGGACTTTACAGCTTCCTCTACTATAAACTGAATTATAGGTTTATCAACAATTGGAAGCATTTCTTTGGGAGTAGATTTAGTGGCAGGTAAAAAACGAGTTCCAAAACCAGCAACAGGTATTACAGCTTTTCTTATCTTAAACAAATTTTACTCCTTTTTAAATTTCTCTAAAACTTTTTTATAACCTTCTATTAAATCTCCAAGGTCAAATCTAAATCTGTCCTTATCTAGTTTTTCTCCTGTTTTAGCATCCCAAAATCTACAGGTATCAGGAGATATTTCATCTGCTAATAGTATTTTTCCATCTTTTCTACCAAACTCCAGTTTAAAATCAACTAATATTATTCCATTTTCCTTCATAAAGCTCTTAAGTAGCTCATTAACCTTTAAAGCAATTTCTCTCATTTGTTGGACTTCATCAGGTGTA
>JALSPY010000097.1 GCA_026985705.1 Hydrogenothermaceae bacterium
ATAAGGAAGTAATTCATCTTCATCTTTTTGATTAGGTCTTAACTCTGCTGAAGGAGGTTTAGTTAAAACCCTGTCTGGAATAACTTTAGATATGCTGTTCCTATACTCTGCTAACTCGTAAACCCTAGTTTTTAATACATCTTTTAAGACTGCAAAGCCACCGACCATATCTCCATAAAGAGTAGCATATCCAACACTCATTTCAGACTTGTTTCCTGTAGCTAAAACAATCCAACCAAATTTATTAGATAATGCCATTAATATATTTCCTCTAATTCTAGCCTGTAGATTTTCCAAAGTTGTATCCTTACCGGTGGAAGTTTCAATTATTCCCTTAAACTCATCTAAATACTTATAAAAAATATCTTTTATAGGAATTGTAAAGGTTTCTATTCCTAGATTTTCTGCAAGAGCTAAAGCGTCTTCTATACTCTCTTTAGAAGTGTATTGGGAAGGCATTAATACACCTTTAACATTATCTTTTCCTAATGCATCAACGGCTATAACTGCAGTTAAAGAGCTGTCAATACCACCACTTAAACCGATTACAACCTTATTAAAATTATTTTTCTTAATATAATCCCTAACTCCAACAACTAAAGCTTTATAAATATCCTCAATTTCCCTATTATCAAGGATTATTTTCTGTTCTATACTTTTTCTACTTTCCTTTAAATTATGTTGGATAAATATTTCCTCTACCTTGCTGTTATCCCTTTTATAATCCCTTCTTAAATTTCTTAATCTGTTGTCTTTTAATTGTTTTCTAAAAATCTTATCTAATTCTATATCTGCTATAATCAAATCTTCTTCAAAACTTTTTCCTTTTGCTAGGATATTTCCGTCTGGGTCAACTACTAGACTATTTCCATCAAAAACAAGCTCATCTTGAGCACCAACTAAATTTATATATCCTATTGCAACTAAATTATCTCTAGCTCTAACCTTTAAAAGCTCTTCTCTCTTCTTTATCTTTCCTATGCTGAAGGGAGAGGCATTTATATTTATAATGAGCTCAGCTCCCTCTATAGCTTGAATATTTAACGGATTTTCAGGATACCAAATATCTTCACATATGGATATACCAATTTTATATCCTTCTATATTTAGAAGGGTTATCTTATCCCCCCTTTGGAAGTATCTTAATTCGTCAAATACACCGTAATTTGGTAAAAAATGTTTATGATATTTCCCTAATATTTCTCCATTGTATAGAATACCGGCTGAGTTATATATATCTTCTTCCTTATCTACAAATCCAACTATAGCCACTATATCTTTACAGATTTTCGCTATCTCTTTTAACTTTTCCAAATTACCATTAATAAATCTTTCCTTGAAAAGTAAATCTTCAGGTGGATAACCTGTGATTGCAAGCTCAGGAAAAGCTACAATATCACAGTCATAATCTTTAGCCTTCTGTATGAAGGATATTATCTTTTTCGTATTACCTTCCAAATCTCCAACTGATGAATTTATCTGTGCTAACGCTAACCTTAAATTTTTCATTTTATTTCCTGTTATTTAAATTTTTGATTATTAATTTTAATTTCTTTTTATCACAAGAGAAAATCTATTGACTATATAATTTTAACTTTTTCTTCTACAAATTTACCCTCATCATTTAAAACCCAACTTTTCCAATCTTCCGCTTTACCATTCTTTACTGAAAGGATGATATAAGACATATCAGGTTGAGCAAACATTAAATCTGTTTGAGAAGGTCTGTTAGGGTGGTCTGGATGTGTATGATAAATTCCAACTATCTCTAAATTTTTTTTAGAAGAATAATCTTCAACCTTTAAAAAATCTTTAGGAGATATTTCAAACCTATCGTTAGCCCTTTCTTTATTCTGATTTTCCACTTGAAATACCTCGTAAACTTCCCTTATATCATTTTCAAAATCTATCTTTCCTATTAAAAAACCGCATATTTCAAATGGATATCCTTTCTCACCTTGTTTTTTTATTATTTTTATTAAATTATCACTTATAATTAGCATAACGCTACCCAATAAAATTTTTATTACAATCATTATTATACTATTTTTAATTTTTAATATATTTATCTGATAGACAAAAGATATGCCTTTATTCTATATTGATTAAAATCTGAAAAATTTTTATTTTAACATAGCAATTATAAAAATACTGTGAAAAATCATAGAAATGTACTATACCTTAAATTATTTTTATAAAAAATTTTTTAGGAGGTTATTAAATGCTAACTAAAAGTAAAGAACTAATTACATGGAACAAGGAAATGGAACTAGGAATAGCACCTATAGATGAGCAACACAAAAAATTAGTAGATTTAATGAATGAATTTTACGAGGAATTAGAAGAGGGAAAAAGAAAGGAAGCTATAGAACATTTTTTAGATGAATTAGGAAATTATTTAGTCTATCATTTAGACTATGAAGAAAAATTTTTAGAAAAAATAGGATTTCCAGACTTTAAAAACCATAAAAAAACCCATGAAATGTTTAAAAAGTTTTATAAGGAAGAAATAGAAAGGTTAAAAAAAGGTAATGAAAAGGCTATTAGAGAATTAATAGCATTCACCCTATCCTGGTTATACACTCATATAATGAAAACTGATAAAAAATATGCAAAATTCTTTTTTGAAAAGTATGGAAAAAAAGAAGGATAAATTACCTTCCTTTTCTATTTTAGCATTTTTAAAAGTCTTTCCAATTCTTTCTGGTCAGGTGAAGTTCTTAAAGCATCCTCTATAGTTATTAATCCCTGCCTAATTGCATTTATTAGAGATTGGTTCATCGTTTGCATACCTGTTCCTGCCTGTCCAGATTGCATTAAACCGTATATCTGATGAATTTTATTTTCTCTTATGAGATTTCTTATCCCTTGAGTTGGTATTAAAACCTCATGAATTAAAACCCGTCCACCACCAATTCTTGGTAGAAGCCTCTGAGATATTACCCCCTGTAAAACAAAGCTTAACTCTGTTCTAACCTGCTCCTGCTCGTGAGGTGGGAAAACATTTATAATACGGTTAATTGTTTGAACTGCAGTGTTAGTATGTAATGTTCCAAATACTAAGTGCCCCGTTTCAGCCGCTGTTAAAGCAGCTTTAATTGTTTCTAAATCTCTCATCTCCCCAACTAAAATTACATCAGGGTCTTCCCTTAAAGCATATTTAAGAGCATTAGCAAAGCTATGTGTATCAGTTCCGACTTCTCTCTGTGCTACTAAAGATTTTCTATGTGGAAATAGGAATTCTATAGGATCTTCAATTGTGATTATATGATAAGGAAAGTTTTTGTTTATATAATCTATCATTGATGCTAATGTTGTAGTTTTTCCTGAGCCTGTAGGTCCAGTTACTAACACTA
>JALSPY010000098.1 GCA_026985705.1 Hydrogenothermaceae bacterium
TTGTTTTGGAACAACTAAAGAAATCTGGGAAAGGAGCTTTATAGGGGATAAACAAAGATATATTGAAAAGTATTTTGCTTTTTTAAGTTCTAAAAATATTATCTTTGATAAGAAAAACCATGTTTTGGCAACTAAATTTGCTTATAAAGAGCTTTTTCCTATGGTAAAAAAATTATCAAAAGTTGTTGATAAATATGAGATTAGAGGCCATCTTATAATGGCTGTTTTAAATAAAACTGGTAAAAATCTAGATAATACTATCTTATGGGTCTTTTTAGACAATGGAAAAGTGATAGCTATGGATAAAGATGGAAAGAGAAAAGATTTCTCATATCAAACTTTAATTGATGCATCTTTAGAAACTGTAGATTTAGGATATTTCTGTTTAGATGGTAAATACTGTTTTGGAGATTACAGAGATGAGGAGTTTGTACCTAAAAAGGAATTAGAGAAGTATAAAGCAGAAAGGGAATTGGCAAAAACCGTATGGGCTTTATTAAATTATGGTTTTCCTCAATTTTATACAATTAAGGATTAATTATTTAAATCAAAAATAACCATTTTTATCTCTGTATAATCCTCTATAGCAAATTTAGGACCTTCCCTACCTATACCACTACCTTTAACTCCACCGTAGGGCATATGGTCTGCTCTAAATGTAGGTATATCGTTTATTACTACTCCACCAACATCTGCATTTTCAATAAATTTCCAAGCATTTTTAATGTTGTTTGTAAATACTCCAACCTGTAAACCATAGTTAGATTTGTTTACAAGCTCTAAAGCTTCATCTATGTCTTTAAATCTCCTTATTGCTACTACTGGGGCGAATGCTTCCTCATAAAAAAGCTTTGTATCTTCCGGAACATCAGCAACAATTGTCGGTTGAAATAAGGTTTTTTCTTCAGCAACACCACCTTTAACAACCTTAGCTCCCTTACTAACTGCCTCCTGTATCCATGTCTTAATTCTGTTAACCTCATCAACAGCTATAACAGGTCCAACATCTGTATTTTCATCCATAGGGTCTCCAAATTTAAGTTTTGAAACCTCTTTTTGTAATAATTCTTGAAACTTGTCGACAACTTTTTCATGAACTAAAACCCTTTGAACTGATATACATACCTGCCCTGCAACTGCAAAACCACCTAAAACGGATTTTTTAGCGGCTATTTCTAAGTTTGCACTTTCATCAACAACTACAGCAGAGTTTGAGCCTAACTCCATAACTAACTTTTTTAAACCTGCCTGTTTTGAGATAATTTCTCCAACTTTCAAACTTCCTGTAAAGGATACAACTCTAACATCTGGGTGTGTTGTCATTGCCTTCCCAACATCAGCAAAACCATGTATAACTGAAACTGCCTCTTCAGGAACTCCTGCTTCTAAAAAGATTTCACATAGAATAGTTGGAGATAGAGGAGTTCTCTCACTTGGTTTTAGAATGAAAGGACAACCTGCTGCTATAGATGGAGCTATCTTATGTGCAGTTAAATTAACTGGAAAGTTAAATGGAGTTATTGCAGAAACTATTCCAGCAGGCTCTCTAAAGTAAAATCCCCTTTTACCAATGCCATTTGGAGCTGCGTCCAGTTGTATATATTCACCACCTATCCTTTTAGCTTCCTCAGCGGCAAATGTTATAGTTGTAATTGCTCTCTCAACCTCTGTTCTAGCTTCCTTTATAGTTTTTCCAACTTCTAAAACTATTATCTTTGCGACTTCCTCTTTTCTCTTTTCTAAAATTTCAGCAACTTTCATTAAAATCTTATATTTCTGATAAGCGGTTAACTTCTTTAACTTTTCTAAACCTACTTTAGCTTTCTCTATAGCTTTCTCTACGTCTTCAGGGCTTCCTTTTACTGCTTCTCCAATTTTTTCCTGTGTGTATGGATAGATAACATCTATTACCTCATCCTTATAAACAGGTTCACCACCTATAATTATCGGTTTTTTGATTAACTCCACAATTCAGAACCTCTGCTAATTCTAATCTACTTCTATATTAAACATCTTTTTAAGCTCTTGCAATGGTTCAGGTGATAATGTCATTAATGTTAATATCTTCATAATAGATGTATCTGTGCCTTCCCTTCTTACTATTGTAAAAGCCATTTTCTTTCTCTTTCCCTCTAAAAGCTCCTTAAAAACTGTAAACAACTTCTTATCGCCTTCAGAAAGATTTTCATCCATCAGTGCCCTGTTTATATCCACTATAACCTCTCTTCTTATATCATCAACTGTTAAACCTTTCTTATCAGCCATATTTTTAAGCACTTTATTAACTAACCCTTCATCCTTTATTTCAAAGTAAACTTTTTCTATATTCATACTTCCTAATGCCATAATAAAATCTAAATTTTCATTTATATTTTGGTTATCTAAGTTTTTAGATTTCTTAGCTATGTTGTTTAGAATTTTTATTTTATCTTTACTTACATTTCCTAATAAGAATGATATTTTATATATACCTTCATTCTTTATATGAACATCTGTATCTAGTTTAAGTTTCTCGTTTTTCAAATCTAAATTATAGAATATATTAATATCACCTTTGTAAACTTTACCTTCATTTTTAGTCTTAATACCTTTAAACTTCATACTTAATGAAATAGGAACCTTTAATTCTTTATCTTCCTTATAGTTAGAAAGAGTTAATGTTTTTACACTAAAAGAGCCATCCTTAGCCTTTATATTATTTACTTCTACTGACCTAGTAAAAGGATTACAATCTATCTTTTCGAAATCAGCAATTTCTTTTAAAGCCTCTATTTCTTCTTTATACTTTTCTTTTATATCTTCTACACATGCCTTTTTAACAAATAGATAACCACCACCGATAAGAACTATTGAAATAATTACAGCAACTATGGAAATTAATGTTTTGTTCTTTTTAAAATTCATAACTAAAAACCTCCAGAATTTTACTTAAAATTTAAATTAAAGCAGTATAAATTGCAAACTGATTTAAGGACGTAGTTCAAAATCTGCAAATCTAAGTCTGAATTTAGAAGATCCTTTAAGAATAATAGTCAATGAAAGTATAGATAAAAAAGGTTTTAGAGTATAAGAGATTAATTAATAATTTTATTTAAAAGTAAACTAGACAACTATAAAAATAGAAAAGTATTATTTCAGAGCATTAGAGATAGATTTATGTAAATTAAAGGATATAAAAAAATTTCTTAAATCTGAAGAACTTCAAAAAATGATAAAAAATTTAAGGAAGATAATTATTGAGAATTAATATAGCTATAAGTGAACTACTACCGATTAAAATCGGTAGCTTCTGTAGGGGTTTGTCGCTTAATGCGACCTTACCCTACACAGGTGGTCACCACACCTTGCTACCGC
>JALSPY010000099.1 GCA_026985705.1 Hydrogenothermaceae bacterium
AAAACTAGTATAGTTGTTAGTCTAGATTTTCTACCTTTTTGTGATTTAGGTGATGAGTTTTATTTTAAACAATTTAAAAAAGACTTATAAAAAACATCTAATTGGCAGTCTATTTTTGTTGCGAGTATTTTGTTGACCTTCAGTTTTTGGCTTTTATTTTAGCTTAACTGGAGGCTTTTTTATTTTCGAACTCGCGTTAAGATTAGATAATCACCTAATTTTTCAGATTTAAAACAGATATAAACTAGATTTTCACCTAGCTATCACATATCCAAATATTTTATTTGGTTTTCCCTTTTTTATCTCCTTATAACATTCTAACAAAGTGCTACCAGTTGTCATAATATCATCAAAAATTAGTATATTTTTTCCTTCAACTTCAGATAATTTCCTTAAAGCGAATACATTTTTCAAATTCTCTTCTCTCTCTTTCTTAGATAATTCCATTTGTAGCTTTGTATTTTTAGTTTTTATTAAAACTTCCTTAATTGCCCTTTCAGGAAAGATATTTATCAAAATTTCCCTTAAATGATTGAAACCCCTTTCCTTCTCCAGTTTTTTATATAAAGGAACATATGTTATTAAATCTATTTTATTTTTAACGACAAACTCTTCAATATCTTCCTTTATAATTTCTGCTATACTATGAGCTAAAGCTTTAACAGACTTAAGTTTATATATAGCTATTATCTTTGTAAGTTTATCATTAACTCTAGTAAAAATTCCTATATCATAAAATTTTCTGTCTACCACACACTCCTGACAGTTTGATGTTATCTTTCCACAACTATGACAGTATACAAACTTCATTTTATAGATTGAGTTTAAACAGTTATCACATATATAATTCTGTCCTTTTATAGGGAATGTATTTTCACAGATTTTACATTCTTGAGGAAATAAAACAGAGAAAAGCAAGGGAAAAACACTCATTCATTAAGTTTAACAATTTTAACTTTTACTTCTATTTCTGTTGAAAGAAATTCTTTCTTTTTGTTAATAAAAACAGTTAACCTTACTTTATACTTTCCTGAATGAACATACTCACCTTCAAAATTCTTTAAATTCCAACACCATTTTTTTTCTGAATTTGGTAGAACTTTTTCTAAAGATAAAGTTGCTATTGGGGAATAGACAACTTTTCCTTTATCTCTACCTGATAGTGATATAACAACCCAAGGGGCAGAGTTAGGTAAAACTATCTCATTATTTGAATTATTTTTTAAGACAAAGCAAACTTTTTCACCTTTATTGACAACTTTTTTATTTGTAGTAAATTGTAATCCTTTAGTATTTGCAAAGGCAAAAACGGTTATAATAATACTAAATAATAGAGTTAAACCGAAAACAGTTTTTTTTGAAAACATTTAAATACTCCTGATTTTTATATTAACTCTAAAATTGTAAAGCAAACAAAATAAAATTCAAAGGAGAGATTATGTATAGAGTAGCTATTGTTGGAAGACCAAATGTTGGAAAGTCTTCTTTATTTAATAGAATAATTGGAAAGAGAAAGGCTATAGTTGAGGATATTCCCGGAATTACTAGAGATAGAATAGTTGCCGAAACAGAGTGGAATGGAATACCTTTTGAAATTGTTGATACGGGAGGATATTTAGAGGGTGATGATGATAAATTTGCGGAATATATTAGAAAACAGATAGAGAAAGAATTAGACTTATCAGATGCCTTTATTTTAGTTGTTGATGGAAAAACAGGTTTAACACCTGCAGATATAGATATAGCAAAGATATTACACAAAACAAAAAAACCTGTGTATGTTGCTGTAAATAAGTTAGATAATCCTAATAAAGAAAACTTAGTATATGAGTTTTACGAGTTAGGATTTGAAAACATTTTTCCAATATCTGTAATTCAGAAAGTCGGTATAGGGGAGCTTTTAGACAAAGTAGTTGAAGATATTCCGGATTATGAGATTGAAGAGAGTAAAAAAGAAGTTAAAGAGAAGAAGAAAGAAAAAAAAGAAGGTGTTATAAAGGTTGCTTTAGTTGGAAAACCAAACGCTGGAAAATCTTCCCTATTCAATGCTATAGTAGGCGAAGAGAGAGCAGTAGTTTCTGATATTCCGGGAACTACTAGGGATGTTGTAGATACCCTTATAGAGTGGAATGGAAATAAACTTTTATTTTTAGATACTGCTGGTTTAAGAAAAAAATCAAAAGTTGATTACGGAGTAGAGTTTTTTAGTGTAGGTAGAACTTTAGAAACGATAAAAAAGGCTGATGTTGTTGTTTTAGTGATAGATGCAGAACAGGGAGCCACTGAACAGGATACTAAAATAGCCCATTTAATACAAAAATATACTAAACCAGCAGTTATAGTTATAAACAAAATTGATAAAATCCCACCAAATTATGAGCTTTTAGAAAGTATTAAAAGTCAGGTTAGAAATAGACTTTACTTTATTCCTTTTGCTCCAATAGTGTTAACTTCAGCAAAAACTAGAAAAGGTATTAAAACTCTTTTAAAAGAAATAATGGATGTATATAACCAATCTCTAAAGAGAGTTAAAACAGGACAATTAAATAAGGCTTTACAACAGATACAAAAATTAAGACAACCACCAACATATAGAGGAAAACCTGTAAAAATATACTATGGAACACAGCTTGAAGGGAAACCACCTGCATTTCTTCTATTTGTAAATTATCCAGAAGGTTTTAAGGAGAGTTATTTAAGATTTATTGAAAATAACTTAAGAACTCTTCTAGGTTTTGAAAAGGCACCAATGAAGATTTTACTTCGTGGGAAGGATGATAAAAAAGGCGAAATGAAAAATAAAAATTAAATTTTATAAAGTTTAATAATAGGGACTGCCTCCGAAAAGATTGATAATATATTAATAAATAAGTAAAAGTTTTGGGAGGATTTATGTAATGAGAATTGCTATAATCTCTTTTGACCAAGAGTTTTCTAAAAAAATTAAAGATAGTCTGGGAGACGAGCATCAGGTAAGGATATATATAGATAGTTTAGGAATGCTGAGAGATTTAAAGGAGTTTACACCTGATATAATTATTTACGACGCATCTGCAGGTGAGTTTGCAATAGATGATTTAAAATTTTTAATGACAAGGGATAAATTAGAAAACATAGAGTTTAAAATTTTTATTTCAAAGATTGAGCCAATAAATGTTGATGAATTACCGAAAAAAATCCCTAAAGAAATCTTTTATAAAGATGATGAGGATGTTAATAAACTGGTAGTTAAACTAAAATCTACAGGATTAATTGAGGAAGATTTAAGTCAAGATTTACTTTTAAATAATGAAATGCCTTTAGAAATTGAAAAGGAAGAAAAAGAAGCTAATTTAGACAATTTACTTT
>JALSPY010000100.1 GCA_026985705.1 Hydrogenothermaceae bacterium
ACTCTGCGGCAGATGCGGCTTTTGAATCATTTATAACTAACAGGGTTGGAGACTGGTTATTCTTAACTGGAGTTTTATTAGCATTTACTACATTTGGAACGTTAGATTATCTGGATATGTTTAACAAGATACCAGAAGCTGGTTATTGGACAATAACTGCTATAGCTTTACTTCTATTCGGTGGAGCTGTGGGTAAATCAGCACAGATAGGTTTACATATATGGTTGCCAAATGCAATGGAAGGTCCAACTCCAGTTTCAGCTTTAATTCACGCAGCTACGATGGTCGCTGCTGGAGTTTATATGGTAGCTAGATTAATGCCTATATTTGCATCATCAGATATAGCTCTAAATGTTGTATTATTCTTTGGAACAGCATCGGCATTTATAGCAGCAACAATTGGGCTAGTTCAAAACGATATAAAAAGAGTTATCGCTTATTCCACAATGTCTCAGCTTGGCTATATGTTTGCGGCTGAAGGATTAGGATTATTTGGTGAAGGAATGTTCCATTTAGCTTCTCATGCTGTATTTAAAGCTCTCCTTTTCTTAGCAGCTGGTAGTGTTTTAATAGGAGTTCACCATATACTAAATATTCAAAAGTTAGGACAGTTAAGAAAGTATATGCCTATTACTGCATTTACATTCTTAATAGGTGCTTTAGCATTATCAGGAATACCTCCTTTTGCAGGATTTTTCTCTAAAGATGCAATAATAGAAGGTGCTTACGAGATAAATAAATTGGTCTGGTTCTTCCTATGGGGTGGGGCATTTTTAACAGCATTCTACACATTCAGACTTTACTTCCTTGTGTTTGAAAATGGTGATAGACTTGACCCACATGTTAAAAAGCATGTCCACGAAAGCCCAATAAATATGACAATCCCATTAATTGTATTAGCTACAGGTGCGGTTGTTTTAGGTTTCTTCCAAAGCTTCTTTAAGGAATTTTTAAAACCATCTCTAGACCCTAATCATATGGCTTTCTTGTCTGAGGAAACAAGACTTATTGTTGAGGAAGGATTAGCTAGAGCTCACCATGTCCATATTGCCGAAGATGCATTTCATTTCTTAATACATTCATTAACTTCTCCTTTAGGACTATTGGCACTATTTACAGCTTTAGGCGGAATATTTATAGCATTTGTAATATATCAACTAAAACTTATAGATATTAAACAGATAACTAGAGACTTTAAACCTATATATCTATTTCTCTATAACAGATGGTATTTTGACTTTATATACTACGCAATATTTGTATATGGATATTACAAGTTTTCTAAAATACTTTGGTGGATTGGTGATAAGTTCATAATTGACGGTATAGTAGATGGTTCTGCTAAAGTATCAGTTGGAACAGGTGGAGTTTTAAGACTTTTACAATCAGGAAGAATAAACGCTTATGTTTTACAGTTAGCAATTGGAATAATGATATTCTTAGGAATATTCTTACTCTTTATTTAGGGGGCTGAAAGATGGTAGATGTGTTAAATCCTCAATTTGTAGAAGCTACTTTTCCAGTTATAACAGTAAGTATTATATTACCTCTTATAGCTTCTATTTTAGTGCTAATATCACCTGAAAAATTGGCTAAACCTATAAGCATAATTTTCTCAGGTATAGTCTTTCTAATAACAACATATATGTTATTTGCTTACGACCCTTCAGGTTATAAAATTCAGTTCTATGAAAAATATGAATGGATACCTCTTCTAGGTGTAAATTATGAAGTTGGGGTTGATGCTTTAAGCTTAACTATGGTCTGGCTTACAGGATTAGCTTTCTTTATCTCATTTATATGGTCTGTAAATATAAAAAAGAGAATTAAGGAATACTTCATAGCTTTTCTAGTTTTAGAAGCAGCTTGTATAGGGGTTTTTGTAGCTTGGGATTTAGTATGGTTTTATATATTCTGGGAAGCAATGCTTATACCTATGTTCCTAATAATAGGTATTTGGGGATATGCTGAAAGAATATACGCAGCTACAAAGTTCTTTATATATACTTTCTTTGGTTCTCTCTTCCTTTTAATCGGTGTAATTGGAATGTATATATACCAATATTATAACTATGATGTTTTATCTACAAGCTACTTTGATTTGGTAAAGGTAAATCTTCCACACAATTTAGAATTGATATTCTTCCTTCTTTTAGCACTTGGATTTGCTATTAAAGTGCCTATGTGGCCATTCCACACTTGGTTACCTGCGGCTCACGTTCAAGCTCCAACTGCTGGCTCAGTAATACTTGCGGCAGTTTTATTAAAAATGGGAACTTATGGTTTTGTTAGATTTTCTTTACCTTGGTTTCCGGAAGCATCAAAATACTTTGCACCTGTCTTATTTGCACTAGGGGTTATAGCTATTATTTACACTGCAATGATGGCTATAGCTCAAACACATATTAAGAGAATAATTGCTTACTCTTCAGTTTCACATATGGGTTTCGTAACTATTGGAACATTTGCATTAAATATGGATGGAATAAATGGCTCAATCATAACTATGATTTCACACGGTTTTACTTCAGCGGCATTATTCTTAGCAGCAGGATACATATATGAAAGAATTCACTCATATGAGCTTAAAGATTTAGGTGGACTTGCTAGATTTATGCCTATATTTGCAACATTATTTATGATTTCAGCGATGGCATCTGCAGGTTTACCAGGATTATCAGGTTTTGTAGGTGAGTTTTTATGTTTACTTGGGACATTTAAAGTTAGCATTTTAACTGCTGTTTTAGCAGGTTTAAGCTTAATCGTTGGAGCTGGTTATACTTTATGGCTCTATCACAAAACAATGTTTAAAGAAAGTTTACTCTCTACAGAAAAAATAGAAAAATGGGAAAAATTAAAAGATATGAATACAGCTGAGCTTTTATCATTTGTTCCACTTGTTATAATGATGTTCGTTTTAGGAATATATCCTACTTGGTGGATAAAATTAATAGAAAACACTTCAGCGGCTATCCTATCTAAATTTGTAGGTATGTAAATTTCTATTTTTTTTCTTTTATCTTTTATAGATAAATAAGCGGCTAAAACCTTGTTTTTTAAAACTGGGATACAGCCGCTTGACATTTTTAAAATTCTTTTTAAAATAATTTCCAACATATCCCGTTGCCCTAAAAGGGTTGCAACGAAAACTAAACGGGATATGAAAAGAAGAAAAACGAAACAATAAAAAGAGGAAGTAGCCGTAAGTCTGGCAGGTAAATTTTCTGTCAGATAGCGGTAGCAAGGTGTGGTGACCACCTGTGTAAGGTAAGGTCGCATTAAGCGACAAACCCCTACAGAAGCTACCGATTTTAATCGGTAGTAGTCCACTTAA
>JALSPY010000101.1 GCA_026985705.1 Hydrogenothermaceae bacterium
AGGAGTAAAAAGATACGACGGACAGATTGTAAAAGCTGGAAATATATTAGTTAGACAAAGAGGAACTAAAATATATCCCGGTAAAAATGTAGGAATGGGAAAAGATTACACGCTCTTTGCTTTAATTGATGGTAAAGTAAAATTTGAAAGAGCTAAAGGAAAAAAAGTAGTTAGTGTATATCCTATAGATGCATAGGATTATTTCCCCTCGGGGAGTTTTTTATTTAAATATTTTCTTTTAAATTTCTCTAGCTCTCTTTCTGAGAGATAACTCCACTTTCCAGATTTTAGACTTCCAATATCTATATTTCCAATCTGAACCCTTTTTAATCTTAATACAGCATAACCAAATAATTTCATAAATCTTCTTATTACCCGCTTTTGACCTGAATGTATAGTTATATCCAAAATTGTTGAATTTCTTTTTTTATTTACAATTTTTATATCATCAGGTTTTATAAACTCTCCATCATCAAGGATAGCTCCCTTTTTCATTCTATTAAATCTATCTAGATTTACCCTACCTTTAACCTCAACTATATATCTTTTAGGAATTTTATTTTTAGGATGCATTATCATATTGGCAAACTCACCATCATTTGTAAGTAGCAGTAGCCCTTCACTATCATAATCTAATCTTCCAACAGGAAAAACTTTATCCTTTATACCTATTTCTTCCATTAAATCTGATAGCGTTTTTCTTCCAAACTTATCTTTTCCAAGCTGAGTTAAAATTTTTCTTGGTTTGTAAAGTTTTATATAAACCTTCTTTTCTATAGGTTTAATAATTTTATTTTCTATTTCTACTCTATCTTTATTTGGATTTATTTTCAAACCTAAATCTGAAACAATTTTTCCATTAACTTTAACCTTACCTTCCTTTATAAGTTTATCAGCCTTTCTTCTTGAACAAAATCCAGAAGAGGCAATATATTTATTTAATCTAATTAGGTTAGTCATAAAACTCTCCTTAAAACATTAAAATTTTTTCTTTTGAAAATTTAACAAAAATTTTGAATTGATGAAAATAAGTTAAAAGAATAGTCCTAAAAGTAAAAATGCTTTAAAATGGCATTAATTTTGCTTTTAAAAATATCAAAATTCTTGCTAAGAGGTTTATTGAATTGAAAGTTGCTGTTATCGGCGTAGGGAATATGGGTTCAAAGTATGTAAAAAAATTAGATTTGTTAAATATAGATACAGTATTAATTGATAAAGACCAAAATAAACTGAAAGGGCAACCAGATAAATTTAAAAAATACACAGATTTAGATGAAGCATTAAAGGAAAATAGGATAGATTATGCATTTATAGCAACAGACCCATTATCACACATACCTATCGCTAAAAAGCTATTAGAGAGAGAAATAAATGTAATGATAGAAAAGCCACCTGCTATAACACCTAAGCCACTTGACGAAGCTATAAATTTAGCCCAAAGAAATAATGTTTTTCTTTCAGTCTCAGAAATAGAGTTAAAATCAAATTCTGTAAGAAATATAGAGCTAGACAGTGATATACACTTAATAGAAGCATATAGATTAAATTTAGGTAAAGGTTATATAAATCCTTTTTATGATTTAGCTTGGCATGATTTATACATCTTGCATTATTTATTTGGAAGATTTATCTTAAATAAAGTAAAAAGCTCAGAGAAAGTAATAAAGGTTATAGGTAATACAGAGAAGCAGGAGTTTAAAATAGAGGTAGCTTGGGAATATCCTTACATAAGAAGAGAGTGGATTTTAAGAAAGGGGAAGGAGAATATAAGGCTAAACTTTGTAGAGGATAAAATAATATATCCACAGAAAAAAGTAAAATCCTCCGATAAAAAAGATAAATTAGAGCTTATGATTAAAGAATTTTTACAAAATCCAAATTTTGATAGCTCATATAGAGCTTTGGAGATTTTATATCAGTTTGAAAAGAATAAAATAACTGTATAGAAGCAACCCCCTGAGCCCCCTTCTTTCTTTTTTCTTTTTTTCTTTTTTTCTTTTTTTTATCAAAATTTTATAATGTTTATAAAACGATATATTCCTGTTAAAGAGGTCTGCAAGTGATTGGAAATAACCATTTTAGGAAAACCCTTATAGCTGGAATGGTTGGCAATATTTTAGAGTGGTATGACTTTGTAGTATATGGATTTTTAGCAGGTATTATAGGTAAACTTTTCTTTCCTTCTGGGGACCCTACAGTTGAGTTATTAAAATCTTTTGTTGTTTTTGCAGTTGGATTTTTAGCTAGACCTTTAGGAGCAATTTTTTTTGGTTTTTTAGGAGACAGAATAGGTAGGAAAAAAGCTTTAATGCTTTCAATAGTGTTAATGGCATTTTCCACAACAACCATTGGTTTACTTCCAACATACTATCAGATAGGAATTTTAGCTCCAACACTTTTGGTTATACTTAAAATTTTACAGGGACTATCTGTAGGTGGCGAGTATACAACATCTGTTTCATTTGTGGTGGAGCATGCTCCTAAAAGCAAAAGGGGACTTTTTGGAAGTATAGCGATATTGGGAGCAGTTATTGGGATTTTATTAGGCTCAGCTTCTGGAGCTTTAATAACAAAAATACTATCTGAAGATGCTTTATACTCTTACGGTTGGAGATTACTATTTTTAACGGGAATAATTTTAGGTTTTCTGGGATATTATGTAAGAAGAAATATAGATGAAACTCCTAAATTTGAAGAGATTAAAGAGAAAAAAGAGATAGATAAAAATCCAATATTAGATTTAATAAGAAATGCTAAGTCTGAATTTTTTAAAACTTTCTCTTTAAGTGTATTCCAAGCGGTTGGATTTTATACAATTTTCGTTTATCTATCTCAGCATTTAATAAACTTTTTGAAATTTCCAAAACCTATTGCTCTAAGTATAAACACAGTTAGTATGATTGTTTTGGCAATTTTAATACCTATCTTTGGTTATCTATCTGATAAATTTGGAAGAAAAGTATTTATACTGTTTTCAACTGGAGCAACATTTATATTTGCATATCCTATATTTAATCTAATATCTTATGGAGATGTATTCTACGCTCAGTTAGGTCAGATTATTTTCGCAGTAATAACTGCCGGTTTTATGGCTGTTTTACCTACAACACTTGTTGAAATATTTCCAACAAAGATAAGAAATACAGGATACTCAATAGGTTATAACTTACCTTTTGCAATATTTGGAGGAACAGCACCTTTAATAGCAACATATCTTACAAAAACAACAAATAATTTAGCATCACCATCATTTTATCTTATGTTTGCCGCTGGGATTGCATTTATTGCTGGTTTAATGTTAGAGGAAACTGCTAAAAAGCCTTTAAAATAGTTTAATTTGGAATTAAATTAAAAAGGGCCCCCGTTATATGGGGGCAACGGAGAGGGGAGGAGGTTTGGGGGAGAGAGACAGGTTTTTTTGTTAAATTCTTTTTTTATCTTTTCCTTTATTTGTTATTCTAATATAATAAACTGTTTTTTTTCATTTGTGAATTAATCGTGAATTTTAACATTATCTTTGACTTAACTCTTTTACAGTGTCAACTAAATATTTTACTTTATCCTCTTCCATATCGGGAGATAAACCATGCCCTAAATTGAAAATATGTCCACTTTCCATTCCCCATTTATTTAAAATTTCGTAAACTTTTTCTCTAATAACTTTTTTATCTGCATATAGAACAGTTGGGTCTAAATTCCCTTGAACTGCAAATCTTCCATATGATTTGTCTTTTAAAACTTCTAAATCTATCATCCAATCTACACTGTAAGCATCTGCCCCTGAGGTAATTAAATAATCAACAATCCCAGCAACTCCCTTTGTAAAGTGTATTATTGGTTGATAATCCCTTTTAACATTTTGAATAATCTTCTTTATAGGTGGTAAGGCAAACTCTTTATAGTCATCGGGGCTTAAATAACCTGCCCAACTATCAAATATCTGAATAGCATCAGCTCCACTTTCTATCTGAAAGTTTATATAATCTGTAAGCATATCTGCCAGTTTGTCTAACAACTCTTTAAACTTATCTGGATAATTAAACATAAAAGTTTTTGCTTTTTTAAAATCCCTTGATGTTCTACCTTCAATCATATATGCGGCTAATGTAAAAGGTGCTCCACAAAAACCTATAACTGGTAATTCTCTGTTAAGCTCAATGTTAACTCCCTTTATAATTTCTCCTACAAATGATACATCCTCCCTGTTAAATTCCCTTAATCTGTATATATCTGATGGTTCATTTATAGGATTTTCAAAAACAGGTCCTTGCTTTTCTATAAAATCAAACTTCATTCCCATACTTTCTAAAGGTGTTAGAATATCTGAAAAGATAATTATCGCATCAACCCCTAAAATTTTTTTCGGTAGTAAAGAGGCTTTTACAGATAATTCAACATTTTTATAAAAATTTTTAAAACTTCCTGCCTTTTCTCTAAGCTTTCTATACTCTGGCATATATCTTCCTGCCTGTCTCATTAACCAAATTGGAGTTCTCTCAACCTTTTTCCATCTTATAGCCCTTAAAAATAAATCATTTTTTGGTAAATTCATTTAAAGCTCCTTTAAATTTTATTATTTGTTTGATAAACCTAATTTTAAATGCATTTAATTTTTTCTATTAATTTTTCCCCATAATTCATTAAACAGTTTTTTCAGTTCCTCTTCGTAGTCTTTGCTCCCATCTGCTATTTTATCCATTATAAGCTCCAGTTTTTTTGTAAACTCTTCATTAACAAATCTGTATAATTCTTCTTTTGATTTTATTAAACTTAAAACCTTCCTACCTAGTTTAGTTGGAAAAAGATAACCTTTTCTTTCAACTATATAGCCTCTGTCTAAAAGTTTCTGAACTGTTATAGCGTAAGTAGAAGGTCTCCCTATTCCTTTTTCTTTCATATCCTTTATCACTGTGTCAAATGTATAGTATGGAACCTTTGGTTTTTGATAAAAATTCTTTTTAGTTATACTTATCTCACCTTCAGGAATTT
Organism: Hydrogenothermaceae bacterium; assembly: GCA_026985705.1. Taxonomy (GTDB): domain Bacteria; phylum Aquificota; class Aquificia; order Aquificales; family Hydrogenothermaceae; genus QNZC01. The sequence continues at coordinate 4,990 of JALSPY010000101.1, forward strand.
TATATGTCCTAATAGGCATTATTAGATTATAACCATCTTGAATAATATCTGTAATAATACTCTCCTCTATTTCTTCTTTAAAGGCTTTTATTGAATACTTACTTTTTTCAACTACAGTTTCCCTCATTTGAGATGCTATAAACTGTTTAAAAATTAATTCATAAAGTCTTATATGTTTAAAAGTTATACTCTGTAAATTCATTACATACTGGAGAGATTTTAATTCTTCAGCATCCATAGGTCTTGTTGGTCTTATACACTCATGGGCTCCTTCGTATGATGAAAACTTTCTAGGATGGAAGTAATCTTCTCCAAAGTTTTCCTTTATATACTCCTTTGCTATATGTATTCCTGTATCTGAAACTCTAAAACTGTCTGTCCTGTGATAGGTTATAAGCCCCTCTTCAAATAAATCCTGTGCTAAATTCATAGTTTCTGATGGAGATAATTTTAACTCTTTAGCTGAAGCCATCAATAAGCTATCGGTAGTAAAAGGTTTAACGAAAAGTTTTTCCTCTTCACTTTCCAGTTTTTTAACTAAGACAAACTGTATATTTTCATAAAACCATTTGGCTGAATTTTTATTTTCAAATATAAACTCAACAGGATAATCTCCAATGAAAACTTTTACAACATTTAATTTTTTCTTTGCTTCATCAGACCTGTTGACTATCCACTCTAAAACTGGGGTTTGAACTCTTCCAGCTGATAAATGGGGATTTTTTAGTAATTTTTGAATGTACTGGGATATTAAAAAACCTATCCATCTATCTGAAACTCTTCTTATAAGTTGAGCCTTCACCAGATTTTTATCAATTTCTCTATATTCAGATATAGCATTTAAAAATGCTTTTTTAGTTACTTCGTGAAATTCAGCTCTTCTTATATTAAAGTTGAATGGTTTAGAGTTTAGATATATATCAAAGCTTATCTTTTCTCCCTCTGTGTCAGGGTCTGTTGCAACGAAAACTTCCTCAACCTCTAAGTCTAATTCCCTTATACTCTCTATAATTTCCTTTCTTCCTTCGTCTATAGGCTCAAAAATAGGAATGAATTTTTCTTTTAAATCATTACTTTTCTTTAAAACTCCAAAGTATCCCTCATCCTTATTTAAATCAAATATATGTCCTTTACTTGCTACAATAGTTAAAAATCTATTTCCTATAGCTATTTCGTATGCATCTAAATTTTTTAACTTTCTCCTTAAAGGTTTTCCAAAAAAGTTAGCTATGGTCCTAGCTTTATTTGGACTTTCAACTATAACAACTGTAGTTTTAAATGATTGTTTCTCCTCAGGAATTATCTTTCCTGCTAATATTTTTTTTACCTTTTCTCTATCTTCGTCTATCTCTCTTAATAATTTTTCTAAATCAATTTCCTCAACAGGTTTAAACTGTATGTCTTCACTAAACCATTTAGCTTTTTTATTCAATGAATAAAAGGCTTTTTCATCATCAACTAATAGATATGCCAATCCCTTAGTTAAACCACCTGCATACAATCTTGATGTTCTACCTGACGCCTGAATGTATCCAGTTATATCTGCAGTTATTAGAATAAAACTTCCATTTACCTTTTTTAAGGTTATTTCAGGAGAATTTTTAATTTGAGTATAAATATTTTCCTCTTCAACTAGATTTTTAACAAAATCCTTAATTCTTAAAAGTTTTTCCTGTTTATTTTTATCAAGCTTTTCAAAAGGTATAAAACTGTAAACTTTTAAAAATCTTATATATTCGTAAAGCTCCTTTATCTTGTTTTCATCTAAAAGTTTCTTTTTAACTAAAAATGGAGTTAATGTTAGAAGGAAATAGTATAAGTGTATAAACTCCTCTTCAAAACGGATATTAAACTGTAGTTTTGGAACTCCAACAAATAAGGCATATCTAATAACATCTGGTAAATCTAAACCTCTTGCTATTGGATTTCTATAACTTGCAAATCCAACAACTACAGGAAATTCTCCCGATTTAAACTTTTCTAAATTATCCATTAAATCTTCATAAGATATGGCATTTATTCCTTTTTTTCTTAAATAATCAACATATTCTTTTAATTTCTCTACAGTTTCAGAGGAAGATAAAAATACTAAACCACCTTTTCCAAGTTTATTAATTTTATCTACTGAAACTTCCCATAATTTTTCCTCATCTACCTTTTCATAAGTATCAACAATATTTCTAAGGGTTAACGATGGTTTTCCAACCTCAAAACCTAACAATTCTCTAAACAAACTTACTCTCTTTGACCTAGGGTTAGATGTGGCAGAAGAGACAATTAAGGCTCCCTTTCTTTTCTTTGAAATGTTGTTTATTTCCTCTTGAAATTTTCTATAGCTTTCTAAATCTTCCTCTGTTAAATTTTTTCTACTGAACAATTTCTGTTTAAAGGATATAAATTTTAAAGTTTTCTCTATGTCCTCCTCTGAAAAACCTAACAACATTAAAACTTTATCTATATTTTTTGCACTTTTTAAGATACTATCAACATCATCAACAAAAACTAAACCGTAAATCCCTTTTGGAATAATATCTATATTCCTGTATAAAAACATAGTTGTAGTAATAAGAATATCAAAATCTTGAGTTTTTATTCTCTCTTTTAACTCTATCTGCTTCTTTTTTGACTTTGTAAATCTATCACTGTAAGCAACAATCCTTTCAGAAGGAACATTGAAGTTTATCAATCTGTCGTATGCCTGATTAACTAAAACTTGTGTAGGAAAAATTAGATAAACCTTTTTATTCTCTTTTTCTGTTAAAAATTTAGATAGAATTAATCCAAAGGTGGTTTTACCAACACCTGTAGGAGCTAAAAGGGCATATGATATATTTAGAAAATATCTTATAGCCCAAGTTTCTTGAATACTCCATAAATCATTTTTGATTAGCCCTTTAAAGAGTTTTTTAAAATCTTTTAATCTATCCCATAAATCACATATATTTCTAAACTGTCCATATCCTAAAAAATCACAAACTTCATTTTGTGAAACTTCTTCAGGTAGACAGTTTTCACATGGAAGCCCTTTCTCAAGCCTATCTGAGGTTATATCACCTAAACAGTTTGGACACATACTTTTGTATACAATCGGTATGATTTCATCAATTTTTTTTGACAATATACCTCTCCTTACCTTTTTTTATAAAAAATTAATCTCTAGAAATATATTTTGAAATAAGTTTTGCACCTATTAAATCACCCCATACATTGGTTGCGGTTCTTAACATATCTAAAAACCTATCAACAACAAGTATTAAAGCTATACCTTCCAATGGAATACCTACAGCAGAGAATACAAGCGTCATCGTTACTAAACCTGCACTTGGAATTCCGGCAGCACCAATAGCAGCAAGTGATGCAGTAAAAAAGATTATAATTTGCTGAGTTAATGATAAATCTATACCGTAAACTGAAGCCACAAACATTACAGCTACAGCTTCATACAATGCTGTCCCATCCATATTAACAGTTGCACCTAAAGGTAAAACAAAACCTGCAACCTTTTTGTCTATACCTGCTTTTTTTTCAGCTACTTCTAAAGAAACAGGTAAAGTTGCCGAGCTAGAAGATGTAGAAAATGCTATTAAAATAGCCTCCTTTACCTTTAAAAAATATTTATAAGGATTAAATCTCCCTATGATAAAACCTATAGCTGGTAGATTAATAAAAGCATGTATAAATAAACCAATAACTACAGCTAAAACATACTGCCATAGAGAGATAATTGCCCCTAAACCTTTTTCTGCAACTATATATGAAATTAAAGCAAAAACTCCTATAGGAGAAAGATTAATAATCCACTTAGCCATTGTTAGCATTGCATCATTTACACCATCAAAAAAGTTGGTTATCAACTCTTTTTTTGTTTTTTCTAAAGTTAAAACTGCTAGAGCAAATAACATAGAAAAGATAATTACATGTAAAACTTTTCCCTCTGATAAACTTTTAAATATATTTGATGGTATAAAACTTTTGAGTAATGCTTCTAGAGTAAAAGGTTTATGCTCCACAGTTCCAGAAAAACCGATATTTGATATTGGTTCAAAATTTATAATATTAACAATTAATAAACCTGTTAAGACTGCCAAAAAGGTTGTAGAAAAATAATATGCTAACGCTTTCAGTCCAAGATTTTTTAAATCATTTATAGAAGATAAGGAAGCTATACTTACAAATATAGAGGCAAATATAAGGGGAATTGTTATCATTTTTAATAAATTTAAAAAAGCATCTCCAACTAATTTCAGATGTATAACTACATCTTTCAGATAAACTCCTGAGATAATACCTAAAACTATTGCAATTAAAGTTAAATTTTCTACATTAAACAACTTGTTTCTAACATTTTTATTTTTCTCTTCCATAATTTAATCTCCATAATCTTGATTTTTATTTTTTATTAAAAAATTCTTGTTAGATAAATTTTTATATTATAAACTACATTAAATTAATAAAAGTTTAGTTAGAGGTTATAAAGATGGAGAATATTGTTAAAACACTAAACGGAGAATTAATGGAGGATACTAAAAGACCTTTAAGAACAACACTATACGGTGAGGGAGTATTTGAAACTTTTAGATATAATGGAGGATTTCCAAAAAGTATAACTAAACATTACGAAAGACTGGTAAAAGGTGCTGAGCTTTTATCTATTCCAAAAATATCGCAGGAAGATTATATATATTTTATTGAAAAATCTTTAGACATAGCAGAAGAAAATAATCTAGGTAATGATTTATATATAAAAACGGTCCTATTATCTGAGGGAAGAGATTACTATCCATTAAAGCCATATAAAAGTCATCTTTTAGTTATTATAAAACCTTACAAAGAGCCAAAAAAAGAAATTGTTTTAACTGTTTCTCCATACAAAGTTAACAGTTCAAATCCACTATTAAGATTTAAAACTACAAACTATATGTTAAATGTTTTAGCTAAAAGATATGCAATAGAAAAAGGTTGTGATGATGCCATTCTTTTAAATGAAAATGATGAAATAACAGAGACAACTTCAGCAAATATTTTCTGGATAAAAAGAGATATTTTGTATACTCCAGCTTTAGAGTGTGGATTGGTTGAAGGTATAACAAGGGAAAAAATAATAAAAAATGCTAGAGAAGTAGGTTTAGAGGTTAAAGAAGGTAGATACGGTTTAAGAGATTTATTAGATGCAGACTATATTTTCGTCTCAAATTCTCTAAATGGTATAATTAAGGTCAAAAAGGTAGATATTATACAATCTTAAAATCTCTCATAGAGGAGGAAAAATATTGCCACTTATAGTTCAGAAGTTTGGGGGAACATCTGTAGGAAGTATTGAAAGAATAAAAAATGTTGCAAAGAGAATAAAGAGAGCAGTAGATAGCGGTAATAAAGTTGTTGTTGTTTCGTCTGCAATGTCTGGGGAAACAGATAGATTAATAAATCTAACTAAAGAAGTTTCAAAGAAACCTGACCCTAGAGAGTATGATGTGGTTGTATCAACAGGGGAACAGGTGGCAATTGGTTTACTTGCCATTGCCTTAAAAGATTTAGGTGTTGATGCTGTAAGTTTAACAGGTTGGCAAGTCCCTATATTCACAGATAATGTTTATACAAAGGCAAGAATAAAAAAGATAGGTATTAGAAGAATAAATAAAGAGTTAGAAAAAGGCAGAGTTGTTGTTGTCGCTGGATTTCAAGGAATAACAGAAAACAGAAATATTACAACTTTAGGAAGGGGAGGTTCTGATACAACGGCAGTTGCTTTAGCAACAGCTTTAAATGCTGATTTTTGTGAAATCTACACAGATGTTAAAGGTGTATACACTGCAGACCCTAGGATTGTTCCAAATGCTAAAAAGATACCTGTAATAAGTTATGAAGAAATGATGGAAATGGCTTCACTAGGTTCTAAAGTAATGCAAATAAGGTCTGTAGAGTTTGCTGCTAAATATGGAGTAAAAATACATGTTAGGTCAACTTTTTCAGAAGAAGAAGGAACTTGGATACAGGAGGAAAATGAAGAAATGGAAAAGGTGGTTGTTAGAGGAATAAGCCATAATTTAAAAGAAAGTAAAATAACTGTTGTAAATGTGCCTGATAAACCGGGTATAGCAGCTAAGCTATTTAAAGCATTAGGAGATGCGAATATAGTTGTAGACATGATTGTTCAAAATGTATCCCATAAAGGACATACAGATATATCGTTTACAGTGGAAAAGACAGATGCAGATGAAGCAGAAGAGATAGCAAAAGAAGTTGCTAAAGAAATAGGAGCATCTGCAGTAGAAAGAAATGATAAGATAGCTAAAGTTTCAGTTGTGGGATTAGGTATGCGAACTCATTCTGGAACAGCAGGGAAAATGTTTAATGTTTTAGCTAAAGAAGGTATTAATATATATGCTATATCAACTTCAGAAATAAAGATATCCTGTTTAATAGATGAAGATAAGGCTGAGGATGCAATAAGGGCACTACATAAAGAATTTATAGAAAATGGGAAAATTGAAATTATTGAAGAGTAATTAATATAAGGAGCTTAAAATGGTTGTTAAAAAGAAAATAAGAAAAGTTTTAGTTGCAAATAGAGGAGAAGTAGCTACAAGGATAATTAGAGCTTGTAAGGAGCTTGGAATAAAAACTGTTGCCATATATTCTGAAGTTGATGCAAACGGTATATGGGTAAAAAAAGCTGATGAAGCCTATATGATACCGGGAGACCCTATAAAAGCATACTTAAACTTTTACAAAATTGTAGATTTAGCAAAACAAACAAGATGTGATGCAATACATCCCGGTTATGGTTTTTTATCTGAAAATGCAGATTTTGCCGAATACTGTGAAAAAAAGGACTTAATCTTTATTGGACCTAAACCAGAGCATATAAGGTTATTTGGTGATAAGATAGCCTCTAAAAAAGCAATGAGAGAGGTTGGAGTTCCAGTTTTACCGGGAACTATAGAACCTATCACAGATATAGGAGAAGCTAAGAGAATAGCTAAAGAAATCGGTTTCCCTGTAATAATAAAAGCCGCTTTCGGTGGTGGCGGTAGAGGAATGAGGGTTGTTGAAAGAGAGGAGGATTTTGAAGAGTTATTTAAGTCTGCAACTAGTGAAGCTGAAAAGTTTTTCGGAAAAGGTGATGTTTTTATAGAGAAGTATGTAAAAAATCCAAGACATATTGAGATACAGATATTAGCTGATAAGTATGGAAATGTTATTCATCTTGGGGAGAGAGACTGTTCTATACAGAGAAGACACCAGAAGATTATAGAGATAGCTCCATCTCCCAGATTAAATCCAGAGGTTAGAAGGGAGCTGTTTAGAGTTGCAGTTAAATCTATGTTTAAACTTGGTTATGAAAGTGCAGGGACACTAGAATTTTTAGTTGATGAAGATGATAACTTCTACTTTATAGAGATGAATACAAGACTTCAAGTTGAGCATACTATAACTGAAACCATTACAGGTGTTGATATAGTTCAAAGGATGATAAGAATAGCTGAAGGAGAAAAATTGCCATTCCTACAGGAGGATATAAACTTTAGAGGTTATGCGATAGAATTTAGAATAAATGCAGAAGACCCAACTAAAAATTTTGCTCCATCTCCCGGAAAAATTACATCCTACTACTCACCAGGCGGACCGGGAGTTAGAATAGATGCGGCTGTTTATAAGGATTATATAATTCCACCTTACTATGACAGTATGATAGCTAAACTTACAGTTTGGGCTTTAACTTGGAAACAAACTGTAAATAGGGCTAGAAGAGCTTTAGAGGAATTCCAAGTTAGAGGTGTTCCTACTAATTTACCTTTATTGAGACAAGTCGTAAGAGACAAGGATTTTATGGAAGGTAGATTTGATACAAGCTATTTAGATAAAAAATTACCGACATTTAAACTGAAACCAAAAGATGAAAGCCCTGAAGAT
>JALSPY010000102.1 GCA_026985705.1 Hydrogenothermaceae bacterium
AATTTATGAAATACATTTTGGAGATTTATTTTCATCTCCAAAAATAGTCTACAATGAAGACCAGTTTAAAGAGTTAGTGGAAAATCTAAAGAGAGAAGGAAAAAGTAAGGAAGCTTTAGAGCTAACTAGACAGTGGGTTAATCTTAACAAAAAATTTTTCAAAATTAACTACAGAGGAAAATTTATTGATTTAGGTGTAAAAACGGCTATTATGGGAATTATTAATATTACTCCAAACTCATTTTCCGATGGTGGAGAGTATTTTGATTTAAAAAAGGCGGTAGAGAGGGGGGAAAAACTTTTGCAAGATGGAGCTGATATTATAGATGTAGGTGGGGAAAGCACAAGACCGGGAGCTGAGCCTGTTCCAGAGGAAGAAGAATTAAGAAGAGTAATACCTGTTATCAAAGAGTTAAGAAAAAATTTAGGAGATAAATTTTTAATATCAGTTGATACCTATAAATCTAAAGTTGCTAGAGAAGCTTTAGAAAGTGGAGCTGATATAGTAAACGATATTAGTGGTTTAGGTTTTGATAAAGATATGGTTAATGTAGTTAAAGAGTTTGACTGTCCCATAGTTATAAATCATATCAAAGGAAGACCTAAAGATATGCAAAAAAAGGTTTACTACAGCGATGTTGTCGCTGAGATTATTGATTATTTTGAGAAAAGAATTGAGTATGCTTTAGATAAAGGAGTTAGACCGGACAGATTTATAATTGACCCGGGAATTGGTTTTGGAAAGAATGTTGAGCATAATGTAGAAATAATAAAAAGATTAAGAGAATTTAAAGTTTTAGGTTATCCAATTTTAATAGGATTATCTAGGAAATCATTTATAGGTAGTATATTAAATAATTTCTTAAAAGATAAAGAATATTCACCAAAGGACAGACTGTTTGGAACTTTAGGAATATCTGCCTATGCAGTTTTAAATGGAGCTAATATTTTAAGGGTGCATGATGTAAAAGAAACAAAAGAGTTTTTAACACTTTTAGATACAGTTAGAGGGTATAGGATTGTTTGAGTTTAACACAGGTTTATTAGAGCTTATATTCTTTATAACTTGGAATGATATTTTAGATATATTTATTGTAGCTGTAATTATTTACTATCTTCTTAAATTCCTGATAGGAACTAGAGGATGGCAGATATTAATAGGTATAGGTATAGTATTATCATTATGGTTTTTTGCAAAGTTATTAAAACTTAAAACTGTTGTATGGATATTTGATAACCTGTGGACTGTTGGGATTTTCTTTCTAATAGTTTTATTTCAACCAGAAATTAGAAATGCATTAGCAAAACTTGGGGAAAAGGGATTTCTGGGAGAAAGAGGATTTTATTTCAATAAGAATTATAGAAACAGTAAAAAAGTTATAGATGAAGTTATAAGGGCTTCCACTTTCTTAGCAGAAAAAAGAATAGGAGCTTTAATAATTTTTGAAAGATTTACAAAGTTAGAACACTATTTAGAGGGAAACTGTGTAAAACTGGATGCTTTAGTTTCATTAGAGCTTATTATTAATATATTTGAGCCTAAAACACCTCTACACGATGGAGCTATAGTTATAAGAAATAACAGAATAGCATATGCTAAGTGTGTTTTACCATTAACGATAAATACTGACATTCCATCACACCTTGGAACTAGACATAGGGCAGGTATAGGAATAACAGAGGAAACAGATGCAGTTGCCCTAATAGTATCTGAAGAAAGAGGAGTAATTTCTTTAGCTTACGATGGCATTTTATATTCAGATTTAGATAATTTAACGCTAAAAAAATTACTATTTGAGTTTATGGGAATTGAGGATAGAAAAAAAAGTTTTACAACAGATATAAGAAAGAGACTTAAAGATAGATACGCCGATTATAATCCCCTTAAAAAGGTAAATAGATGGAAAAGATAAAAGAACTTTTAAAAAAATTTTTTACAAGAATTTTTATACATAACTTCAAACTTAAGATACTATCCCTATTTGTCTCTTTTTTACTTTGGCTAAATATATCTGCGAAGGAGGTTGTTAGAGTTGATACATTGAGACATGTTGATATTAGGAATATTCCTAAAGGCTATACTGTTAAAAGAGTAGAACCAAACTTTGTGAAGGTAGTTTTAGAAGGTCAAAGAATGTATATAAACTCTGCAGAGTATATAAATTTAGATGTTTATGTTGACTGTTCAGAAGTTAAAGAGGGAGAAAATCTTTTATCTGTGAAAATAGAAAATCCATCTGAAAATGAGAATATAAATATTGTTTCAGTCGACCCCAATAAAATTAGAGTTATAGTTGAGAAGATAAAGGAAAAATATAAAAAGGTTAAAAAAAGAAGAATACATAGAAAACACAATTAATCGAAATCTATATTTCAATTTTCATCTGCCACTTTATAACCATACTTTCTTAATATTTCTTTTCCCTTTTCAGAAAAGATAAAGTTGTAAAATTTGATAGCATAAATATTAGATTTTCCCCTTTTTAGTATGACTATCCCCTGTTTTATAGGTTTATAAGCCCTTTTATCTATCTCTATCCAGTAGCCTTTTTCTTTCAACTGGGGAGATAAAACAACTGATTTAGATGTAAATCCAACATCAACTAGTTTTTTTACTATATACTGTGTTGATTGTCCTACACTTTCCCCATAAATAATTTTAGGTAAAACTTTTTTATAAATCTTGTAATATTTTAAAACCTCAAATGATGCTCTTCCATATGGGGCAGTTTTAGGATTAGGTAAGGCTATCTTTTTTATTTTTGGACTGGTTAAATCATTTACATCTTTTAACTTAATATCTTTCATTGTATATAAAACTAAAACTCCATAAGCGTAAACCTTTGGTTTTGTTGCAGTTAATCCCTTTTTATAAAGGTATTCTGGATACTTCATATCTGCAGATAAGAATATATCGTAAGGAGCATTCCTAACAATCTGGGCTGTGAGCTTACCTGAAGAAGAAATTATCTTTCTTACTTTCACAGACGGATACTCTCTTTTAAATTCCTTTATCAACTCGTCTAAAGCATACTGAACATTAGCCGCCGCTGAAACTGTCAGTGTTTCGCTGAAACTTTTTGAAAAGAATAATAAAGTAAGAAGTAAAACTAAATATATCTTCATTTTAATTAAACCTTACAAAGTTTACTCTTTCTAACTCTTTTTTTCTTAATTGTCCACAGGCAGCAGATATATCCCGTCCCTTACTCCATCTTATAAATGCTCCTATATTATACTGCCATAATATCTTCTGAAACTTTTCCACCCTTTCCTTTTCCGGTCTTTCAAATGGAGAAGAAGGATATGGA
>JALSPY010000103.1 GCA_026985705.1 Hydrogenothermaceae bacterium
AAAGAAATTAGCTAAATGGCAAAAGAAAAGAGATAACCTATTAAACAAGGGATTACCAACTAATAGAGTAGATAAAGTACTCCATAGGATACAAAAAAGAATAAAGAACCTAATAAGAGATTTTAGTCATAAAGTCTCAAATTTAATTGTAGAACTTGCTAAAAAATACAATGTTTCAACTATAGTAATAGGCAAACTATAAGAAAGTAAAAATAAAGAAAGTAAACTACCAAGCATAACAGACCAGATGTTAAGTTTACTACCACACGGCAAGGTATCAAAGCAAATAGAATATAAAGGGAAAAAATATGGAATAAAAACAGTGCTAGTAGATGAGAGCTATACTTCAGGTGTGGACAGTTTAATAAAGCAGACTGTTTCAAGAGAGAACTACACACCTGAAGCAAGGAAGTATAGAGGATTGTTTAAGAGCATATTAGGGTTAATCAATGCAGATGTAAATGGAGCAAGGAATATACTTAAAAAATTTAAAAAGAGCTTCCACGATTACATTACAGGATTAAAGCAAACTATAAGAATAAGAGTATTTGGGAAATTAAAAGGTAGCCCTAAGTCCGTCCAAGTATATGGACAGATAGTGGTAGCAAGGTGTGGTGACCACCTGTCAGGGATAAGGCTTACATTAAGTAAGCAACATTTGCCGAAGGCAAAGTGGTGAGCCGAAGGTGAACAGCCTCCCTGTGAAGCCCTTGTCTTTAGTAAAGGGCAGTTCACAAACTGTCTTGTATGATTTTATTAATAAAAATATATATCTATTCTATCTTTTAGAAACATCCTTTAAGTTAGGATTTTCAACTACAACACTTAACTTATTTCTAAACCATATATCATTTTGAGGGAATGGTATTTCTATGCCAGCTTCTTTTAACTTATACCAAGAGTTGTAATAAAACTCGCTTATTATAGATGTTATATATATATTTTTTCTTATATTAATCCAAATACCAACTATAAAGACTAAACTACTATCAGCCATTTCTCTAAACCAGACCTCCGGTTTAGGTAAATCTTTAGAGTTATAATTTACTTTTTTCTGTATTTGAAGAGCAACGGAGGTTAATATATCTCTAACTGTGTTTGGGTCGGATGAGTAAGCTACTCCTATAGGTATTCTTAATCTAACCAATGGGTCCATATATGAGAAATTTATTATAGGGGAGCCTAAAAATTCAGAATTAGGAATTGATATATCAACTCCATCATTAGTTCTAACTATAGTGGATAGTATACCTATGGTTTCAATCTTTCCGAATATACTTTCAGCATTATTTCCTAATGTAGATATAGATATTGATGGGAGCTCTATAATATCACCAACCTTCAGTTTTCTACTGAACATAAGAATAAAACCACTTACATAATTATTCATTATTGTCTGTAGCCCAAAACCTATACCTATACCTAAAGTTCCGGCTAAGGGTAAAATAACCTTCCATGTTATACCTAAGACTGACATTAATATCATAATATTGAAAAGTATTCCTATATTAAATATTAAAACTTCTGCAGAGTTTCCTTCTATATACTTATTTTCCTTTATAAGCTTAAGTTTTATTATCTTCTTTAGTATATTTAGAGCTGAAAATAGGATAATACCTGTTAAAATACCTTTTAATATTGAGTAAACTGAAATAGATACTAACTCATTTTTTAGAATATATTTACCACTTAAAAACTCTATAAATTTTTCTAGATTAAGGAAGTATACAACTATTTCTTTAATACTTAAAACATATAAACTTGTTAAAAATAGTTTTATATTAAAATCCAATCCTAGTAAGTCTTTTTTATTTGCAAATTTAGAGATATAGCCTTCTATTTGAGGAATGATAATATTAATCAGATAGTAGTATATTCCTGTTAATGTTAATAATAAGATAAATCCTATTAATGTATTGAAGGATAAAGTTATTACTTCAAACTCCCATATTAATAGAAATATTAATAATGTAGAAAAAATAGCTAGTTTGACGAATTTTCTTATATGTTTATTAGGTAATAATTTTAAACTTTCGGAGAGAATTATATAAAAACCTAAGGTTATTAATAATTTATTTAAATACAAAAGAATTTTAGCTGTATCATTTGATATAACATTTGCCAAAATTATTTTAGCAATGGAGATTAAGAATATACTTAAAGATAAAATGTAAATTATATACTGAACAAATATGTTTCTTATCAAAATTTGAAAAATAGACCTTAACATATATATGGAAATAGAAAAAATGACAAAGTTTCTGAATATATGTCTTAAATCAGAGTTTTCTATAAAGTTATTGAGTATCCATCCAACTAAATAAAGAGATGCACTTACTATAGAAAAGAGTATTAATGTGGAGCTTCGCCATTCCTTTAAATTATTTTCTATGTATAGCAATAACTTTTTTTCTATAAAAAAGGCAAATAAAAATGCTATTATATAGATGACTATAGGTAAAGATAACTTAATAATCTCAATCATAATTATATTTCTCTTTTTAGTTCTCTACTCATAAGTAAGTTTACAGCAGTATTTAAAGGTAAACCTTCATAAACAACTTTATAAACCGTTTCAGATATAGGAAGCTCTAAACTATACATATCAATTAACTTTTTTATAGCTTTAACTGTTTTAACACCTTCCACAACCTGTTTAACTTCCTCTAAAGCTTTTTTAACAGATAATCCTTTTCCAAGTAAATATCCAAACTGTCTATTCCTTGATAGATTTCCAGTTGCAGTTAAAACTAAATCTCCTAAACCGGAAAGTCCGTATAAAGTTTCAGCTTTTCCACCGTAAACCTTAGCTAGTTTTGTCATCTCATAAAGTCCTCTAGTTATCAGTGAAGCCCTTGCATTATTTCCAAAACCTAAACCATCACTTACTCCGGTTGCTATAGCAATAACATTTTTAACAGCACCACCTACTTCTACTCCTTTAATATCATCTGAAAGATAAACTCTAAATGTTGGAGTTGTTAATAAATACTGTAAATTTTCTCCAACACTACATTCACCGGCTAAAGTGATAGCTGTAGGTAATCTTTGGGCAACTTCTTTTGCAAATGAAGGACCAGACAATACAAACAAATTTTTTCGTGGAATTTTTAGTATTTCCTCTAAAATATCTGAAACAAGTTTTAAACTTTCTATCTCTATTCCCTTTGAAGCAGATATAATATATTTATCTTTTAAGTTTAGAGACAAATCAGATAAAGTTTCCCTTATAGCCTGTGTAGGAATAGCTATTATGATAATCTCTGAAGTTTTAAAAACTTCCTCTAAATCTGTTGTCCCCTTTATATTT
>JALSPY010000104.1 GCA_026985705.1 Hydrogenothermaceae bacterium
AACTATATAAGGTGAATGTGTTGTGATTAAAATCTTTATTCCTTTATTTGCCATTATGGTTAAGAATTCAATTAACTTAACTTGAGCTTCTGGGTGTAAGTTCATTTCTGGTTCATCTATAATAACGAGACCGTTTTTTTCTGCTCTATATTTTAAATAAATATCTATTCCTGATAAACTTTTCACCATTGAAGAGCTTATAGACACATCTAAATCATTTTGATTATTCATATGATAAATGAGCTTTCCAGTTTGGTCTATATGAATTTTCCCCTCTAAAATTGAGTTTTCAAATAATCTTAAAAGTTCTTTATTTAAAGAATTATCCTTTTCTTTTAACAGACTTAATCTTGAAACAAAATCTTTGAAATCTATTACTGGTTTAGGATAGTTATATTGGAAACTATCTACATTAAATTTCTGTAAAATTTCCTGTAAGTTTATTTTACTTCCTTCTGTTTTTAATAATTCTAGAATTAAACTTCTCAACTCATTTATATTTTTTTCCCCAAGTGTGATTAAATTTGCAAACTGTATTATAGCTTTCCTTTCAGATGGAATATTAAAAGGTTCAGGATAAAATTTCCTTATAAAATTAATTAATTCTTTTATAATTTGATTTTTTTTTAATAAAAAATTTTCTTCTTGGTATTTATCTATTAATTCTAGTATAGAATTAAATTCTTTCATTAAAATATGATATTTTTTTCTTTCTTCATTTATGATTTGATTATCTAGAAAAATATCTACATAAAAACTTTTTTTAATTTTTATAGGTATAACCTCGTTTAATATTTCCTTTAAAAATTGCATCTGTAATTTATAACTTTTTACTATAAAATTTTCTAAATTATTACCTATTATTAAATTTGTTAGGTTTAAGTCTTCTATAAATTTATCTAAATATTTATACTTATCTTCAACTATATTTTCCCAAATTTTGGTTAATGAATATTCCAAAATTCTATTTGAAAAAAAAGCATAAATTAAATAAGCAGTCCAAGTTTTATTAGTGTTGTTTTCTCCAACAAAAACTGTAAGATTTTTAAGCTCTATTTCAGCCTCTTTTATATTTCCAAAATTCTTAATTTTAAATTTCATTTTATCCTCTAACAAAAGTTTTAATATAAAATTTCATTTCTATAAAAAATATTAGAATAAAAGAAAAAGCAAAACCAGAAATTTAATGTTTTTTCTCTCCTCTAGCCATTCTTATAGCGTGTTTTAAAAGTGGAGCTATCATTCTTATATTGTCTTTTACTCCTCCTGTGCTACCCGGTAGATTTATTATTAAAGTATGTTCACCTATAATTCCACAAACTCCCCTTGATAGTAGAGATTTTGGAGTAAATTTTATACCGACAATTCTCATAGCTTCAGAAAAGCCTATCATCTCTTTTCTTATAACTTCCTTTGTAGTTTCTGGAGTTATATCTCTTTTACTGAAACCAGTTCCGCCTGTTGTGAAAATAATATCAACTTTATCTTTTAATGAGTTAAACTCATCTAAAAGTTTTTCTCTATCATCTGGTAGGACTTTGTAATGGACTACCTCCCCGCCAAATTCTTCTTCTATAAGTTTTATAGCTGTTTTTCCGCTTTTATCTTCAGCTTCACCTTTAGCACAACTATCACTTAAAGTTATTACTGCACATTTTAAACCTGATAAATCTTCCGCATAGTCAGATTTTCCACCTTTCTTCTTAACAAGTTTTATATCTCCTATCACCATATTTTTATCAAATGCTTTAAGCATATCGTATACATTTAACAGGGCAGTAGAAACTGCCGTTAGAGCCTCCATCTCTACTCCTGTTCTTCCTACATTTTTAACCTCTGCAGTTATTAAAACTCCATCTTCAACAAGTTCTGCTTTTACTATAACTTGGTCTATAGGTATGTTATGGCAGAACGGTAAGATTTCAGATGTTTTTTTAGCTCCATAAATTCCTGCTATTTCTGAGGCAGATAAAACATCTCCTTTTGGTATCTGTTTATTTTTTATTAATTCTATACTTTCTTTTGAAAGATATATTTTTCCTTCAGCCTTTGCCACTCTAATAGTTTCAAATTTATTGGAAACATCTACCTGTTTAAAACTCATTTTTAACCCTCCTGAAAATCACTTTTAAGCTATTATAACTTTTGCTTAAGATTTATAAAAAGTTTTATACTCAGCTCAATAGGTGATATAAAGTAAAAAGAAAGAAAATAAAGGAAAAAATGAGAATAAAA
Organism: Hydrogenothermaceae bacterium; assembly: GCA_026985705.1. Lineage (GTDB taxonomy): Bacteria > Aquificota > Aquificia > Aquificales > Hydrogenothermaceae > QNZC01. Next base: position 2,236 of record JALSPY010000104.1, read on the forward strand.
AAGATAATATTAGAAGGGAACTTAGTAAGAAAAACAGAAATTAAGGATTACATTACCTTTTTAAGAGATAAATTAGTAGATTTATAGATTATTTAGGATAAATTAATTATCATCACCTATAAAACTGTATACAAAAAAGGTGATAATAATGAGAAAAAATAAATTTCTCCTTTTATTTCTTAGTGGATTTTTTATTCTAACTTTTATAAAAACTTCAAATGCCAACCTAACAAAATACTGTGCTGTTCCTCCAACTATAGGCTATTCTGTAAGCCCTAACATAATGATTGTTCTTCAAGACGATGCTAGAATGAGATGGAGAGCCTATTGTTATGATAATGACGGTGATGGTTGGTGTGATAATGGTTATAACCCTACTTATAATTATGATGGCTACTTTGAGCCAGATAAACTTTACAGATGGAATCCTACGGAACATTACTGGGAAAAAATTAATTCAGGGAAACCTGCAAGCTGTCCAGATACAAATAACAAGTATCCGATAGAGTATAAGGAAACTTTTCCTGCTGGAAGTAGTAGTTATACTTTAAACTATTCTGTTATAAGAGGAAGTTTAAAAATCTATAATCTAAATTTACCTTCATATAGTGGAGCTGTTTACGATGATGGAAATGGAAATCTAAGAAGAGTTGATAATAATGCATTAGTGGGAAGTATAACCTATTCTAATTCTTCTGGAAAGGGAGTTATTAACTTTTATGAAACTGTAAACTCATCCTTTGACGTTTATTATGGCTACAATCTTAATGAAAAGAATATCTATTACGGTAAATGTTTAAACTATCACTTTATGACAAGAATAGATATAGTTAGATTTCTTCTAACAGGTGGTTCTCCTAGAAGTTGTCCTACCAGCTATATAGGACCTATATCAAATGCAACTCCCCAATTTTGCGACCCTAGACAAAATACAGTAGATAAAGTAAGCTCAACAGAAGTCATATTAAAAACTCAAGACTTTGAAGACTGGGATTTAAGATGGGTAAAAGGTGTATGTTGGGATAGCTCATACTGTATCAGAAATTACACTTTCTCCGGTATTCCTGTAAAAGCAGATATATCTAGAGTTTACACTGGTATTTTATATAAACAGGCAAGTTTGGATGAAATAGGTAAAGTTAAACCTAGAATTGGTTTAATAACTTATGATACAGCTTGGCCAGTTATCCATAATAACAAGGTATATATAGGAGACTTTAGGAAAAGTATAAGTGATTATAATAAAAATTACGAATACCAACATATAATAACATCTTTAAATGCTAATAGAGATTTATTAGAAGAAATACCAACATCCAGTTGTAAAACTGCTGGCATATGGGATGCTGGGAACTCTATGGCTCCAGCACTTTGGGATGTTTACAGGTATTTTGCTCAACAAACACCTTTATACTGTGGTTTAGACCCATCTACAAACTCATCTGATAAATGGAAAAATCCATTGTATCAATGTATAAAATTTGATAGTAGTGGGAACTGTATAGGTGTTGCAAAAGCTCCATGTTCCAAAAATTTTGTAATTCTCATTACAGAGGGAATGTGGAATATAGGAAGTGATAGCTCTGGTAATCTTATAAAAACATGTAAAATAGATGATGGTTTTGAAAATTTTTCATCTGACCCAGTTGTCCCTATATATTGGATGCATAAAAATGGAATGATAAATGAAGGTGATAATATAAATATAGACAAAGTTTATGTTTTAAATATATGGGCTTACTCTAAGTATGGTAAGATGGCTTCTAAATTAATGTCAGTTTTCGGCTCATTTGATACTAAAAATAATTGGCCGGAAGGTTATACAGGCTATCCCCAATCAACATGTGATTTAAGTGCCTATAACTCTGCATTTACAAGCTGTAAAGGAAGTTTGTGTGAAAACAGCTTACATACAGGGACAGGTTATAGTTGGGATAAAAATAATGATGGAATACCAGATACATACTTTGAAGTTAATACAGTTGAAGATTTAAGAAGAGCTTTAGAAACTGCATTTTCAGATATACAGAAAAATGTTGCTTCATCCTCAACAACTGCACTATTGACAGGAAGAAATGACAAAGGGGCTATTTTAGAGCAGGTTTTATTCTATCCTACAAAAGTTTTTGAAAAACCCTATGAAGTAAACTGGATAAGTCAGTTATTTACCTTTTGGTATTACAAAGCAACAAATGTCCAAAATATAAGGGAAGATACTAATAAAAATTTCAAATTAGATGTATTAATAGATAAAGTTATAGAGTATTATCTTGATAACAACCAACAACTAAAGATAGATGTTTGTAATGTTAATTCTGATGGCTCAGCATCGTCTACATGTATAACTAAAAATGATGTTAATAAGGTCAATTATCTAATTGAAACAGGAAAGGAGCTATCTAAAGTAAACTATTCAGATAGAGTTATATACTCAGTTGATGAAAATAACCAGTTAAGAAGATTTACAGCTTCAAATAAAAACTATTTTGATACATTACTGGGAACAGATATAAATGAATTTCCTACCTGTTTACAAACAAGTGGAAATATAGATTATGAAAAAACTATAAACTATCTACTTGGACAACAGATAACAGGATGTAGAAATAAAGTTATAAACAGTGATGGAGATACTTGGAAGTTAGCAGATGTTATGCACTCCTCACCTCAAATAGTATCATATCCAAACTATGATGTTGTATTTATATCGTCTAATGACGGAGTATTACATGCATTTAAAATCGGGAAGTATAAAAGAATAAACAGTAATTCTACTGTTGCTGAATTGTTGGAAAATAATAAAGGTGAAGAGCTGTGGGGATTTATACCACAGAATGCACTCCCATACATAAGATATTTAGCTGACCCGAACTATTGTCATATATACATAACGGATTTAAGAGCTTACATATTAGAAATTGACAATGATGGAGATAAAATTATAGATAGAAAAATTTTAATAGGAGGTTTTAGACTAGGTGGTGGTTGTGGTTGCACAGACGGAAACTGTATAACTCCTCCATCTGATACATGTCCTGACCCTACATCCTCTAGCTGTGTAGGATTATCCTCTTATTATGCTCTTGATATAACAAATCCTGAAAATCCAGTTTATCTTTGGGAATTTAAACATAAAGATTTAAGATTTACATACTCAGGACCTGGTATAATAAGAACAAAAGATAATAAATACCATGTAGTCTTTGCATCTGGACCAATAAACTATACAGGGCAGTTTTTAAATACAAATAATCAAGAATTAAAAATATTCGTATTAGATTTAGAAACAGGAAGTTTAGAAAGAATTATATCTACAGGAATACAAAAAGCATTTGCAGGAAGAATTTTCTCTAAAGGTTTTGATTTTGATGAAGATGGATATACAGATTATCTAGCATTTGGATACACTAGACAAGATGGCTCAGATACAAATTATAAAGGTGGAATTATTCTTTTAGGTGGAAGCATAACTAATGGAAATCTTTATCCATTCAATACAAATGTTTATAACTGGAATTTTGTAAACTTTACTACATTTGGAACAGATATAAACCCTGTTGTAAGTAAAGTTGAGTTTATGAAATGTTTTGGTAGATGGTATATGTATTTTGGAACTGGTAGATGGTTTAAAAATATAGATGATTGGGAAGTAAACAATAATACTTTATTTGGAATACCTATAGATATTAAAGAAGATAGTGATGGTAATAAGTATATTTCATTGATTACTAATACGGAAAATATGACAGACCTTAACAATCAGAATATATGCACAAAAGCTCAACATAATGTTATTAAAGGTTGGTATATAAACCTAGAAGGCTCCTCAACAGACCATCTAAAAGAAAAAATGATAACTGACCCAATAAAAACTCCCTACAATGTGGTTCTATTTGCTACGATAGAGCCTGTTAAAGCAATATGTGGTTTAGGAGGAAGGACAAGAGTTTGGGGGTTAAACTGTGCTACAGGCGGAGTTATAACAGGATGTAATGTTAATGACTTATATCAAATCAATCCTTCTACAGTTCAAGGTATGCTTCTATTACAACTGTCAGGTGGAAACATAGAACAGATAAATATTAATAATATTGCTCAAAACACAGGCTCAAGGACAACAGATTGGAGCACTGGAATTGCCCCAGAGGGAGCACCTCCATTTGTTAAACCTTACAAGGAATTAAAGGGAAAGATACTATTATGGTTGGAAAGATAGACATGTTTTAAAACACAATTAATGATTTTTAGCTTTTATTTTCCTTCCACTCTTCCTTCCCATCTCTAAAAATCTCCTTTTTCCATATAGGAGCTTTAGCTTTAACTTCATCAACTACATATCTACAACCTTTAAAAGCTTCTTCCCTATGTCCAGACCAAACAACAACTAAGAATGAAGGTTCAGATAAAGGAACAGAGCCTATTCTGTGATGAACGATAACCTTTTTTAATTTAAACTTTTCTTTTGCATCTTCTATTATTTCTTTAATAACTTTTTCAGCCATACTTTTATAGCTTTCATAGAATAACTCTATAATATCTCCATCTTCCTCAGAGGCTCTAGGCATACCTATAAATATATCAACCGCTCCACACTCTTTATCTTTATAAGAGTTTAAAATTTCATCCAGTTTAAAAAACTTCTCTCCTATGTATATCTCAGGTATATTTGTCATTTTTAACCTCATTAACTATGGAAGTAATAATTTAGCAAATATGTATGGTAAACCTTTATTTATTATCTCTTTAGAAGCTTTTTCAATGTCATAGTTAACCTTTCTAAATTCCAACATGTTCTTTTCTGTATCATAGATTACATACGAAGCTCTTTTATCTCTATCTCTAGGTTGCCCCACACTACCACAATTAACTAGATATTTTTCGTTTTCTTTTAAAGAATAGATATCTGGATTTTGTATTAGTTTTATACTTTCTTCGTTTTTAGCAAAAATAAGAGGTATATGAATATGTCCATAAAAACATATATCTTCTTCATAACAGCTCATAGTTTCTTTAGCATCTTTTAAAGAGGTTATGAAATGCATACTACCCGGCACAGAAGGTTCGTCGTGGGTTAAAACCATATTTTTATAATCTAAATCTAAAGGTAAGTTTGATATATACTCTAAATCTTTTTCTGAGAGTTGGTCATAAGTCCAATCAGCAGATTTTATAGCTTCTGGATTTGTTAAAATAATATCATCGCACATCGCTGTAAAAGTATCATTTTCACCCCTTAAAACTACAGAACAGTTTTCTCTTACCCAATCTAAACACTCTTTAGGAAATGCACCAAAGTTTACAATATCTCCTAAACATACTATTTCATCTACCTGTTGACTTTTTATATCTTTTTCTACACTTTCTAAAGCATGTATATTTCCGTGAATATCACCTATTATCGCTATTCTCATCATCTTTCTCTAAATTGTTATCTTTTTTAAAATTCTCTTCTATAAATTTTTCTATATCTATGTTGTTTATTATATTTTGAGAAGCTTCAGGTTTCTCATTTTTATATATAGAGCTCAAAACTCCGTTTATAAATCTTAAACTTTCAGGAATTCCAAGATAACATTTAGCAAGGTCCAAAATATCTATAAAGACCCTACCTTTATCATCTATATCTGAAAACAACAGCTCCGTAGTCCCTAATCTTAAGAATGCTCTTTCAGGATAACCTAGTCTCTCAAGTCTCCATCTTTCCAGATATTTTTTTATAATTTCGTCTACTGTTTTCTTATTTTCTTCGTAACTACCTAAAATCTTGTAGGAGTAATCAATTATCTTTGGGTGTAAACTACTCCTTACATTCTTTATAACTTCTTCTAATAAGTCATAAATATCTTCATTTTTCCTAAAATCGTATGCATATAAAGTTCTAAAAGATATTTCTCTGGCTATTTTCCTATATTTCCCCATTATTTAAGGCCTGTAAGTATATTTGCCATCTCTATAGCAGATAACGCTGCATCAAATCCTTTATTACCCATTTTAGTTCCTGCCCTTTCAATAGCTTGTTCCAGTGTATCTGTTGTTAGTATTCCAAATGAGACAGGAACTTCAGTTTCTAAACCTACTAGTGCAATTCCCTTTGAAACTTCAGAAGCTACATACTCAAAATGTGGTGTAGAACCTCTTATTACTGCACCTAAACAGACTATCGCATCATATTTTCCGGATTTGGCCATTTTTTTTGCTATAAGTGGAATTTCAAATGCACCTGGAACTCTAACAACTGTTATATTTTCTTCACTACCTCCATGTCTTACTATACAGTCTATAGCTCCCTCTAGAAGCTTTTCAGTTATTAAAGAGTTAAACCTACTTACAATAATGCCAAATTTTAGGTTATCTGCCTTTAAAACTCCATTAATTTCTTTCATTTTTTTCTCCAATAAAGAGATTGGAAGTTTTAATATTATACAGCTAATCTAAAAGCTATTTGTATAAATGTATTAAAATCTTCATCTGTAATTAGATAAAAAAAGGAAAAAAATAAAAACAACATTTAGTAGATTAAAGTATATGGGAATTGAGAATATTAAGGCTGTTTCTTTGGAAGGTTTTTTGACTTAAATCCTCTTTTTTATTTTAGCTTTACAGTTTAAAATTATTATTAAGGTTTAAATTGGGAATTAGGGTTAAAAGAAGATAAATTCCTTAAAATAAAACCTCCTAAGGTAGCAAAATTGATAAGAGGTGTTAAAAAATGAATAAAAGATTTAAGCTTATTTTTATATTCCTGTTCTTTGGAATTTTTAAATTTTCATTTGGGAATAATATAAATAGTATTTATCTAAATGAGGGATTAACTGAAAATCAGGTTTACAGTATAAAAGTTTACACAACAAGGGCATTAAATCTTATACTTGATGCACAAAAGGCTTTAAGAAAGAAAAAGGTAATAAAGAAGGAAGTTTTTACATATTTAGATGGGGCATTATACTTTTTAAATGAGGCAGGGCAGTATTCACCTTCATATCTTATAAAGAGGGAAATTGAAGCTACAATTAAGATGATACAGTTATTTCCAGTGGAGGATTACACTTTAAACCTAAAGGGAATAGATGTCGGAATACAAGAGTTAGCAGGCTCTTTATCAGATTATCAGTACATCAGAAAAAGTTTAGATAGCCTTCTACAAATTTCTGCAATGAAAAGAAACCAAAAGATATTAGATAAGCTGGAAACATTGAGATACACATTGAAAATTCCTCTTGTTGACGATAACATTTCTGAAGCCCGTAATTTAATAGCTTCGGCTAAAGACCATATAAGAGCTAAAAATTATTTAAAAGCCCAAAAGTCTTTAGAGTTAGCTATATCTCCACTTGAAAGATTGGCATTTAGAGAAAATCTATTTGTTGTGTTAGCAAAGGAGTATATATATAAAGCAAAGATTTCCCTAAATATAGATCTATCCTTAACAAAGAAGTATTTAGTTTCAGCTTTGTACGCTGCAAACAAAGGCTACTATGTTTCTTCAATTGAGAATAAGGAAATATTAAATAATGTTAGATACAACATACTTAAAGCTGGTAATCTTTTAGAGAAGTATCAAGCTTTAAAGAAGAATGGTAAAAGTGTAAATTCAGAAAGATTAAAGAAAAAGTTAGAAAATTTACTGAGTAGAATTCAAAAGGATTTAAATTCTATTCGATAAATAAATTTTGATAAACTAATAGTTAATATTTAATAACTTTATAATTAAGGAAAAGATAAAATGCCATTAATTTACATAATAGAGGATGATGAAGATATTAATGAACTTTTAGCTTATAATCTAATAAAGGAAGGATATAAAGTAAAATCTTTTTTCAATGGTAAAGAGCCTTTAAAAAAGATAAAACTAGATAATCCTGATTTGGTTATACTTGATATTATGCTTCCAGACTTGGATGGTTTAGAATTTTGTAAAAAAATCAAATCTGACCCAGAAACAGAGCATATACCTATAATAATGTTAACTGCAAAAAGCACTGAGATAGACAAAGTTGTTGGGCTTGAGCTTGGAGCTGATGATTACATAACAAAACCTTTTTCATTTAGAGAACTATTAGCTAGAATAAAAGCTGTTTTAAGAAGAAGTAATAAACAAATTAAGAAGGAAAATATTATCATTAGGGAAGGTGATTTAGAAATCAATCCTGAAAAACTGGAAGTTAAACTTTATGGTAAGCCTTTAAAGTTTACTAACAAGGAGTTTAAAATTCTATTGGCTTTAATCAATGCTAAAAATAAGGTGTTATCTAGAGAGCAGATTTTGGATTTAGTTTGGGAAAATGAAGTTGATGTTTATGACAGAACTATAGATGTTCATATAAATAAATTGAGACTAAAATTAAAGGATTATGGAAAGTATATAAAAACTGTTAGAGGATATGGTTATATGTGGGAAAGTGATGAAGATTAAAAAAGCTAGAGTTTAAACCAATCTAGCTTTAATTTTTTTATATCCTTTTTTTCTTGCTAAATAAATTCTATGTCTACCATCTATTATTCTATAAGGTTTTGCAGAGCTGTCTAATGTTATAGGGTCAGAGCAGTTTCCATAAATTAAATCTTCAAATGAACAAAAGCCATTCTCTAATTGTCTTAATCTCGTCTGACTTAAACTATTTTCATTAACAAATTCTACATCATTTAGATAAATCCATTTTAAACTCATAATTAAACTCCTTTAAAATAAACCTTTTTATATTCCCTTTAGATTTATTTAATATTTATTATTTTATATCACCTAATAGATTAAATACCTAATGTCTTTTAACATTGAAAATTAAAATTCTAATATATTAATATTAATCTTAAATAAAAAAGTAGAGGTTTTAAAGATGTCAAAAACTGCAGTTAGAGCCCAAAGATTTGTTATGGGAACAATGCTATTAATAGCATTGCTATTTTTTCTGTTAGGTATAAAACAGGTAAGTCTATTTATACTTGGTTTTATGATATTTATGTTATACTTATCAGCATTCACTGGATTTTGTCCTTCAGATGCAATATTTGAAAAACTATTTGGTGATAAGAAAAAGTAAAAATTATGAAGTTTTTACATATTAGTGATACCCATTTAGGATATAGACAGTATGGACTTTTAGAAAGAGAGCAAGACTTTTTAGATGTTTTTAATGAAGCTATAGATATAGCAATAGATGAAAATGTTGATTTTATTATTCATACAGGGGATTTTTTTCACACTTCCAGACCTTCCAATAAGACTATAATAGACAGTCTAAATATATTAAATAGGTTAAACGATGCTAATATTCCTATGTTTTGCATTCCCGGAAATCACGATAGAGGAAATAGTGTAAAGGACAAATCTCCATTAGAGATACTCAATAACTTTGGTTTAAAGCTTATAAATGTTGGTGTTGAGGAGTTTAACGGAGTAGATATAGTAGGTTTAAAGTATATTCCTAAAACTGCTGTAAGAAAATTAGGGCGTTTGAGAGATGCTTTAGAAAGTCTTCTAGAAAATACAAAAAGCAGCTATAAAATCCTTATGTTGCATCAGGAGTTTTATCCATACTTTCCAGATAGTAATCTATTACTAAATGAAGAAATCCCAAAAGATTTTAACTATGTAGGTATAGGACATTATCATATTGCTGAAGAACCGATAAGAAGGGGAAAAAACTCCTTTATAGTTCATATAGGCTCTACAGAATTTACCGCTTACAATAAAAATGAAGAAGAAAGAAAAAAATTTGTTGCCATTGTTGAGATTAGTAATAGTGATACAAAAATAATATACAGAGAGTTATCTAAAAAAAGAAAGTTTATTTATGCCACTTTAAATGATGAAAATTTAGAAGAAAAGCTAAATGATATTCTTATAAATATTGAAGAGATTTTAGATAAAAATGAAAAAAAACCGATAGTTGTTTTAAAGGGAGATTTTAGAAAATTAGGTCAATCTGATGTTTTAAAGTTGTTAAACGAGAGAAATTTAGTTAAAGACAATCCTAATATTCTATATGTAAAACATTCTTTTAACTTTTTTAAAGAAGATTTATTTATAAATAATACAGCGGTAAAATCTGAAGATGAAATTATAAGAGATGCTTTAGCAGAATATCTTAAGGAAGATAAGGACTTATACAGTAAAGTTTACGAATTAATTACTACATTTAAAACTTTTGAGGATTTTGATTTAGTAAAATCATATATTAAGGAAAATCCAGAAATTTTTGAAGATTTATTGAAATAGGGGGATTTTATATTGAAGAGACTTTACTCACCTTGGAGAAGTAAGTATATAGAAACTTATGATAAAATTGAAGGCTGTTTTTTATGTGATGCTTACAAATCAGATAATGATGATGAAAAACTGGTTTTATATAGGGGAAACAAGACTTTTGTAATTATGAATTTATTTCCATACAATGCTGGACATGTAATGGTATGTCCAAATGAGCATATAGGAGACTTCACAAAATTAGATAAAGAAACATTATTTGAAATATCCATTCTCTCTCAAATGATGGTAGAAGCAATAAAA